>JAHPYZ010000004.1:961-99392 GCA_019058425.1 Promethearchaeota archaeon | reverse complement strand
ATTTCGATAGCAGATCTTTTATTTCTTTTAACCGTTCCTTTTCAATTATTATGGATTTTATAACTTCAGCTTTAAGTGCCTTATTAAAAATGTCATCTCCTTTTTTAGTACGAGTAATTACTGTTGTAAATTTATCAGGAGAACCTAACCCACCAAAGCTTATATCGGCATAAATATTAGTAAAATCATTACATGCATTGCATGCAGATCGCATATAATTGTTTAATTTCTTAAAGGGAATATGAATTGTTTTGTCATCTTTTACTTTAATAATTAAATCTTCCTTGATATTGAGTTTTTCAATATCATCGAATTTAACCTTAAAGTCCTTTTCAAATTGTTCACCTTTAGTTTTATCAAAAAAGAAGTTTTCATAACAAAATAATCCTATACATAAATCAATATTTTGTGATGGAATTATACCCAAATCTTGCATACATCTAATCGTATATATTTGACATGGAGTTCCAACAACTGCTAGCTTATCAAACTTTACTTTTTTTAATTCTTGTATGGAACTGGTATATGTATGGAATTTTTGGATTTCTGTTACTTGATGGTGTAAATCTAATTTAACTCCTGATGAATCAATTAAATCTTCTTTACTTTTTGCAATATTCGCCTCTCTGGAAAAAGCAGCCTTAGTTTTGGCAACGATTGAACCGTCAATCATTTTCTTTTCTAATAAAAAGTTTAATAAAGTATTTACAACTCCTCCATCAGTTCCATATTTTAAAAATTCTTCATCGTTTGTTTGACAAATATAAATATTTTTAAAATGACCAATTGGCATAGAAGAAAAATTTGAAAATTTATAAATTTCGTTAAGATCATCATCTAATACATGTGTTTGTGGGCATATTGCGTAACATATACCACATTCAAGACATTGATCTTCATTTATGTATTCAGGTGGGCCACTGGAGGTTTTAAATCCAATAATTTCCTTTTCAAGAGCATTACAAAAACTTACACACCCTCCGCATTCTTGACAAATACCCTTTTTATGAACTTCCTCTATTAAATCTTTAAAGGTTTTCATAGTCACTTATTTAATCACCCAAATTTCCCATTATGTATTGTCGCTTATATTAATTATGGACATCATTTATACATTATGGACTCTGAAAAACCTTTTAAGATACGAGATCAGCATTAGTCAACTGCATTATTAGTAATTAATTTATCCAACCAATTCTCAAAATAGAACATTTTTGTTGGTACAAAACTGATTACTTCTTTTACATATGGAATTTTTTCAATTTCTTTGACTTGTTCATCAATTTCTCTTAATTTATCAATGAAAATGGTGAAGATGAAAGCTTCCTCGTTAGCAACTCTCCAAACATAAAAATAATTTTTTACGACTTTTATCACTTCATTAAAAGACTCAGATGCAATCTTTTGAAATTTTACTATTAAGAGGTACGATAGGAAATCAGCAGCACTTGTATCAAGGTCAATCATGAAAAGAATTATATTATTTTCCCTTAGATACTTTAATCTTCTTTTAACTGTTTTAGTTGAGACTCCTATTTCATCAGCAATCTCTACATCGGTTTTTCTACAGTCATCTTTAATAACATTAATTATTTTCCAATCAGTTTTGGTTAACTTTTCATTTTTAAAGCCTAAAGACGGAGGAATGAGCAAAATAAAATTTTCAGTGTTTTCAATTTCTTCAAATTGCATCAATTTTTCAAGGTTTTCTTTGAATTCATAGTCATCAGAATATGTATGTATAATTTGCATCTTATTTTGGAGAGAAGTAGCCCCTCCGGTAACCTCATCCAACTTTCCAATACGTTCAATTAGTTCTTGCTGATCAACACCTTGTTTTATATCAGCAAGTGTATAACATACTGATTTTTGAAACATTAAAAAATTTAAATTTGTTGTAAATTTCATTATTACTCTCAAATCTACAAGGTTATTAATCCTCTTTTTGATTAAGTAGGGAGTTAATTTAACTTTCTTCGCAATTGATTCATAAGTCATTCTTCCATCAAAAAGCAACAACTTTAGAATTTCTATGTCTTTATCGTCCATTTTCAGTTTGATATCATTTTCTAGTATTACTAAATTATTGTCCATTTTCCTTTATTATTTTTTTGAAACTGTACATTTTTTTCAAAACTTGTGTCCTATTAATCGGATTGAAATCGCCACAGACTTTAAATATCTCAAACTTCTCGCAATACATAAGCAAAACAGTGAAATTTCATCCAGTTTTTCATACAAACTTAGAAAAAAAAATTAAAAGGATGCAAAAAAATTGAAAGAATTAATAATTTTGAATCAAAGTCAAAATTTAGGTTGGTATAATCCTTGGACTAAACGATCCTTTGGATTGAATATTATTGGTTTCATGCTCATAGCCGTCCTAACGGGTATATTTACTGTATTTTTTGACATAGTATGGTTAGATATTGGTTATATTTACATTTATTTTGTATTGATTTTTCTAATGATGGTAACCTATTTTTTCGTAGTTAATTTGAAGACAAAAGGTACAGCTACTTTCCTTTTTGGAATAAATGGGCTTTTAGGAATTCCTATTGAATTGGTAATAGAATGGCAGATACAAGATACTTTAGCTTCTCCTTCGAGTGCTGTATATTGGGCTTTAATCTATGTAGCTTATGGATTTTCAATAGATCTATCTCTATGGTTATTCAAGCCTGCTAAAGATGAGAGAAAAGCAGTTCTAATTTCCTCATTAATCTCTTCAATCAGTATAATCTTATTGAGTATTTTAGCCTTAACAACTCTTTATAAATCAGGCTTAAATGTCCCTGGAACTGATGATTTTCTTACATACAATTACTTTCTGATACCATATTCAATTATTCAGGGAGTAATAGGCGGTTTTCTTGGTTGGTATATAGCTAATTATTTGCATGAAAAAGGAACCCAAAGAAAAAACTTAATAATGGAATAAAACAGAGTAAGAAGTGATAAAAAATATGGACAAATTTAGGTTGGAATTTGACGAAGCATTAGAATTATGTGAACAAGTGCGTACTATAAATAAGGAAAAATCGGTTTCTTTTAATAAAATGTGGTGTTGGGGCTGTGCAAGATTCACTAACAGTCCCGAGAAAAGATGCTTCGCAAATGCAGAAGACGGAAGTAATACGGGATGTAGTCAGGTTAATAAATTATATAAAAAACTCAAAAACTCTAAATAAATCATTTTTTTTTAATTTTTTTTAATTTAATTTTATCTTTGATATCCATTGGGTAACTTTATACCTTGTTCTTTAAATACACTGAATCAAAATCACTAGTATGATTAAATCTTTCATTCATGAAATTGATAAACAGATTGCATCTAACCTGGAATTATTTAATCAAACGCAATTTGAGATTTTTAGAGAAAGATTAAAAAAGCTAAGAGCTTTAAAAAAGGAAATTCTGACAGTAATGCAAGATTGTGAGTCTTCACCAGTTAAATTTATCTCATCATCAAAAATATGAATTAGCTTCTGGAACTTTACTGGACTTTTTATTATTTTCTTGATTATATTCTACAATTTTCACCAAAATATTTTATAGGAAAGATATTTTCAACAGTGGAATTAATTGTTTTTACATTTTTTTTTCCTTCAATTTGATCAAAACATTTAAAAAGATAGAACACTGTACAATATTTGTAGAACATTGTTCAAAACACTGTTCAAAGTGATGATAAATGATAAAAAATGTAGATGTAGAAAATACAAAACAAAAAATTATTGATGCTACCATCGAATTAATGAAGGAAATTGGTGATATTAGCAAAATATCAATTCGGAAAATCGTTAAAAGAGCAGGTATAAAAGGAGTAGGATTAATAAATTATCATTTTAGAACAAAAGAAAATCTAATAAATGAAGCAGTTAGGAAAGATACAAATGCCATTATTGACCAATGGGATCCGATTTATGAAAAGATGACCCAAAAACCGATTGAGAAACTTAAGATCATGCTAAAAGGAACAGGTGATTTGATTGATAGTAATCCTATATTTGGAAGAGTTTCAATTATCCATGATTTTTTGAATCCAGCTGAAGATGATAATGCTATGAGATCGATTGAAAAATACATGATGATTTTCCGTGAAATTTATCAAAATACTAAAACAGAACAGGAGATAAGAATAATTGCCCATACCATCATATCCTCGTCTCAAGTTGCTTTTTTAAGAGCTGATATTATGAAAAAATTCATAGATTTAGATTTCTATAATAAGAAGCAACGTGATACTTTTTTGGATACTATTATTGATAATGTAATTAAACAAAATGGTAATGATTAAATGAGTAAGAAGAAAGTTATTATAATTGGAGCAGGTTTGGCGGGGTTATCCGCAGGCTGTTATTTACAAATGAATGGGTTTGACACTGAAATTTTTGAAGCCCACAATTTACCAGGAGGATTGATTACCTCTTGGAAAAGGAAAGGATATACCATTGATGGCTGTATACATGGTTTATTAGGATCCTCACCAAGTCATCCTCTTTATCATCTTTGGAATGAGTTAATCGAGATGGATAAAATAGATTTCTATGATTCGGATACAAAATTCGTCATTATAACTAAACACAATAGAAGATTTTTTGAATATTCTAATTTAAATCGATTAGAAAATTATATGAAAGAAATATCCCCTGAAGATAGCACTGTAATTGAGGATTTCATTAATGGAGTTCGCAAACTTCAGGACACTAAAGCCTATGAAGTTATGCTGAAAAAACCAAGAGAATTTTTTAATGTTCTTGATTACATCAAAATGATCAAGTTTACCCCAATGTTAGGTGTTATGAAAAAATGGCTTAATATGTCCGCAGAAGAATTTTCTAACCAATTCAAGAATCCTTTTTTAAGCGAAGCTACAAAAAGCTTTATATCTCCTATACTATTTGAAATGTTTGTATTGTCCGAAATGGACTTAAGACGTTCAGGCTATCCAATCGGGGGATCCTTAAAATTTAGTAAATTATTTGAAAGAAAATATTTGGAATTATGTGGTAAAATTCGTTATAATTCTAAAGTTTCAAAAATTAATACAATTCCTAATGGTAGTCCCAAATTAGATAAAGCATGCGGAATAACCTTAGAAAATGGTGAAACATACAATGCAGATATTGTCATCAGTGCAATGGATGGAAGGACAACAATTTTTCATCTATTAAACGGTAGATATGTATACAAAAAACTACTTGACATCTACAAAACAAAGGAACTAAATCCTTCCCTTATAAATATATCTTTAGGCGTGAATAAAACTTTTGAAAATGAACCAGGGACTCTGATTATTAATCTAGAACATCCACTTTCATTACAAGATGGCTCTATTTACAATTATTTAAAAGTAAGAATATTCAATTATGACCCTACTTTAGCACCGAAAGGTAAAACGTTTATTAATATTCCCTTAGAAACAAAAAATTTTGAATTTTGGTCAGAATTGAGATCAGAGAATAGAGAAAAATACAGAGAAATTAAAACTGTAATCGCCGAAAAAATTATTGAATTAGTGGATATTCACTTAGATGGTTTAAAGCGAAATATTGACATGGTAGATGTAGCAACTCCTGTGAGTTATCATAGATTTACTCATAACTGGAAGGGGTCTATACAAGGTTGGGCAAATGAGAACATATTTGAAAATAAACCTATTAAAAAAGAACTACCAAAGCTCCAAAATTTCTATATGATTGGTCAGTGGGTTCAACCTGGAGGTGGAGTACCCACCGCATTTTTAAGCGGAAGAGATTTAGCCCAAATTATATGTAAACGTGAAAGGAAATCTTTTAAAAGAACAAAAATTTAATTTTTTTTTATATTTAATAATTATAAATCTGGAATTAATTTTAAGAGAGTAGCAACTGCACTACCATTATCATTAATCCTATTTACTTCATCAATTAATTTTAATCTTTTTAATTTTTCAATATTTCGGTCAATATCTGCAGGTATAATGAGATTAGCTTTTTTCAAATACTTTCTAATACCCATTATGTCGTTATTACCATTAAAAATTGCGAAAAGTACGTTTCTATCATCAGAGTCCATGTGTTTTATATACCTTTTAAAGTCTTCAATTAAATAATTAGTTCTTGGGTTAATAGCGAACACAATTTTATTTTGTTTCATTTTCTGTATGCTGTCAAACGATTTGATTTCCTCTATCCCTCTAGTTTTAAGATGATTAATTAAATCTCTTAAGTAGAAATTTGATTCAAACTCTTCTCCTCGAGCAATAATGATAATTTTTTTATCAATATTGTTTGATGTAGCAGATTTCATATAGTTGTCTACTTTAGTTTCAATAACTTGATGAGGATATAAAAGATCCGCCTCAAAAACATCTTCAATCAACTTAGTAACAGCAATATCATCAAACACAGCTCCGGAGAAACTTTTTAGTTCACTCTCGTATACTTCTTCGAACGTTTTATTAAAGTTTCTTAACTTTACTTTCAAGGACTCACTAGGACGTTTTAAAAGAAGTAGTGCGACTCTTATAAATTTCCCTTCATTGATTATTATCTTAAATTGTCGGTATGATAATTCTTCCAGACCTCCTTCTCCTTCCTGAATTTTTTTTCCTATCTCTGTACCAAAACTAGATATGGCACTTAAAAATCCAGAAACAAGCGTTTCATCAATTGGGACATCTGCTAGGCTTTTACTATAACAAGGTAAACCCCCATCTTTTGTCAAAACAATTAAGTACTGAAGATTTTCAACATCAGATAGTTTTTGATAAAGCATTTTTAATGATTCTATTCTCCTTCGTCTTCTAGGGACGATAACGACCCGATATACGGTAAATGAAGCAGCAGCTGTAATACCTAGAGCTAACAGTATGTATGGTAAATAATCTAAGAAAATAATAAATTCATTTACTACGCGTATTCTCTCTGAAGTTATAATTGCACCTTCATAATAGCTTTCAGCAAAAAATCGGACTTGAATCCTATAATTATTTCCTAACGGGAGATCTAGGGCTCCTACAGCAAGTCCATCCTCGCAAATAGCAGTATAATTAGCGAGTTCTTCTCCGTTATTTCTTAAAATTTGGAATAATATTAATAGCCCATCTAAAGGCTCTCCTAATTCATTTTCAACAGATACGTGAAAGGAGTAGGAACCATGCATATACTGGGTTCTGAGAGTTCCTATAAATGCAAGCTGTACTATTGATTTTGGGTTAATAACTAAACTATAATTAAGTAAACCTCCTTCTATTCTGTTTGTCCCTTCGAAAATAATAGAGCAGTTTAAATTACCATGAAAAGAATCAGCTATTTGATATGAATAAAGCAACGTATTATTTATTGATATTATTGTGTTATAACTCTCTATTGTCCCTTCATACTTAAACATAAAAAGAACTGGTAGATTTAGTAAGGAAATAGATGTATTTTCACAGGAAAATAACATATCAAAATCGATGGTTTGCCCATAGCGAATTATACTTGGTAAAGGTTGAACAGTAAAATTAGAACTCCATTTTGGTTCGATTAAATCAGTCCTTGATGTTATATTATAGGATAAAGTGGATGATCCAAGGTATTCGAAATAGACAGTAATATTGGCCTTTCTATCCTCAATTTCTGTTATTGTATATTCGCATTGACCATTAATATCCGTATAGAGTAGAAATGTGATAATAGGACTAGTAAGATCATCATTATAATAAGCTGAAAAGAGAACTACTTTGTTTTGGAGAGTTTCTCCACTATCACTTATATTGATCCTTAATCCATACCTTGCAGAATATCCAACTCTTGCAACACTTGGAAAATCATATATTTCCATTTGGATAGGTAATTTACCATATATTATTTTAGTAATACTATTGCTAGAGGCAGCTATTTTTTTTTGACCTTCATAAATAGCTTGAATTGTCATGTTCTGGTCTTTATATTGGGAGGAAATTATATAATCATAAGTACTAATTCCTAGAGAATCAGTCATAGTAGTAACAAGAAAATTTTCAGTTTGACCAATCGAGATATTTAGATTCACTGCTTGGCTTTGAATTGGTGTACCATTTATAGCATAACTTAAAGTTGTTTTTATCTGGAACTCTTTTGAAATTCTTACCGTTTCTGGAATGGTTATATCTAGATTTGTAGTTTCTTGTGATAATATAGTAAAATTTATAATATTACTCTGACTGCTTTCACAGTTAAAAGCTGTTCCATTAATATATATACTATAATCTCCAGCAAATAGACCTGACAAAGAGAAACTTTTTTGATAAACACCATTTAAGAGATACTCTAATGACCCGTTTAGTTTTTGGGTCGTACCATTATAAATATAATAATTTAAGTTCCCATTTTTGTTTGGTTTAGGATTGGGAGGATCAATCTGATTCATAAATGTTGAGATTGCTGTAATAGATCCTTCTGCATAAACACTATCAATATTTTGGAGTTCAATTGTTGTTGGAATTTTATCTATAAAAATTGTGACATATTCCTTGATAAGATTGTACCCATCTGCACTACATCTGATTTCTAGCGTTTCATTTTCAATGTAACTATTTCCATACTTTTGTGATGCGTTGAAACCCGTAGTGTCTAAGGTTATATCATAGAATCCACCTCCAATTTCCTGAGCTTCAAAAAAGTTCTCTGAATCTCCTATATGACCCACAACTGAACCTCCTGTTATTGGTGTTCCAGACTCTGTTAAATTTACTCTAATAACACTATTTACTGTATCATTTACATAGGGAACATTATCAGAATTAATAACCCACTCGGAGACATCCAAATAAGCACCTGATGTAATGTCAAATTCAATTAAATTTGTAGCAATTACTCTTAAAGTTGTAGATAGAATGTGGGGCTTATTAGGAAAATTTGAAATATAGAAAAATAAGGGGTAAGTTCCATTTGGTGCTAGATCTGTTATAAGTGGAATAGAATAATTTCCATTTCCTAAATATGTGATGTCTCCAACTTGATACGCTCCTGACCATGCTACTCCCCAATAATTTACAGTTCCAGTTGAATTTTCATACACTATAATGGTAGCATTTGGTATACCCCATCCTTTATATGTAGTGTAGTTTAAAGCAAATTCTGCAATTTCTCCAGATGAAACTTGTGGAGTTTCCTTTGTAAATTGAGCATATGTATTGTTAAAAATAACAAAAGATTTAATTATTGAACCAAACCGCAATGTACTTGTAGGATTTGAAGCTGTGTCATTCCATTTTATGTACAGGTAGTAATGACCAACTGTATATTTTTCTGCAAGATCTATTGTTCCAATAATATTCAATCCATTAGAGGAGTAATATTTTGGAAATTCACTCATAAGGTCACCATTACTATTGTATAAACCAACAGAATAGTTCCCTTTAGTAGATTCTAATACAGTGAAATTATATTGCACAATCTCATCTGTGTAGTACAAAGGGTAGCCTAAATAACTGTTTGTAGTATTAAAAAGGCAATTGGTTATATAATTGGGTTGATAACCTTGAATTGTCCAATTTCCTGCTTGAAAAGCATTTGATATTAATGCACTTTGATAATTTGAAGAACCAGAATAATTATACCTAATGAGATTAGCAGAATAATTTCTAAAATTAGGGGTAATAGCAGTGAATATGTCCCAATTCGAACTGTTAGAACCCTCAAAATCGAAAGCCGGCATATCTATGATTGATATTAAATATGATGATAAATTAAAATAAGAGCTATAGTTCTCCCATAATAAATAATTATATGATATCATATTATCATAGGTAATATTCCATATTCCCTGTAGTGCATTTGCTCCACTTATCGAATAGCTTGCTTTAGCACCATAATCATTGATATGATAAAGATTTGAATCAGATTTTATATTAAGATATAATCTATTGATATAGGTAAGGTTAAATGTAGTAAATTGAAAACTATGAGGTTCTCCAATAACCCAATTAGATGTATTTATTGTATGGATACTATTGCTAACAAGTTCCCATGGGGAATTATCTACTTTAATTTCTAATTGAGTATCTATTACAGATTGGTTATAGTTTATTCTGAATGTAACATTATCGATAAAATGATAATAATTAGTCCTTTCATAGAAATTATTTTCAAAATATACTCCAATTTTAAACTCTAGTCTATCAGCTTTTAAAAACTCTTGGTATTTATCAGAAATACTAAAATTCATGTTAATCCACGGAGTATCACTAAAATCTTTGTAGCTTATCGTTGTAATTGAGAATGGAAGTACTCTAATTAATTCTTCATGATCTGTATCCATATCTCTTAGATATAAGAAGAGAGATGCATCATTACTTAATAAAAAGGGATTGCTTCCAGATGCATCAGCATCAACTAATTTATATCTATAACCTAAATTAGCAACCTCATATTTAGTCGTTGTATTAAACATAATCTCTATTGATTCAAAATTTGCTAAAATTAAGTCTACATCTCCAAGATGACTAGGGTTTTTAGCCCACACTCCAAAATCAAACTTATTTATTCCCACTAACCCATTAATTAAGTCTGTTATATTATATGTTCTTGAAACTGTACCATGACTAATAGGACCAGAAACCTCTGGATTATCATATACCATTAAAGCTGTACTGGAACCATTAAATGGTATGTCTTCTCCACTCTCAGCAATCGGATTCCTTCCATCAATATATTTATTATTTATTCTCGCGATTACCTCGTATTCATCTTCTGACTCAAATTCAGAGATTTCGTCAATACTCCATGTAATTTTTATTTGAGCATAATCAATTTCATATGGAGCAATGATGTAATACCACCAAGCAGCTGAAGGATTCCCGCCGACGATAGAAGGATATGGGTCAATTAATACTCTAAGGCTTGTGATAGATTCTTCATAAAAAAGATCAACCACATCCCAGATTGGGGCATAATCACCACCATAAGGGGTATCTAAATCTTTATAAAAGGATGGATCGGTTTCAAAATCATCAAAATCTCTAACTTGTTCATCTTTTTCTTGTATTATTTTCCCTTTTTTAATATTTAAATTTTGATTATTCAAATTTTCAACTTCCTGCGTCCAATAAGCATGGTCACCTTGATAAAATGCTGGACTATCTCTTGATTTTAAATTATATATATGTGTTATTCCATAAGGATAATTTTCTAAATCATATTGAGTAAAAAAACCAAATCCGCTCTGTTCTTCTTCAGTGTCCCAATATTGAGTTCCACCTTCATATTCTGAGTTAAAATTGGGATCTGCAATTATTTGCTTTTTAGAATAAGGTTCAATTTCAAATTGCATTGAAGAAGTATTCCAAGATTGAGGTGTAGTAATGTTAAAATAACTACTTTCATTAGCCAAATAATCCCTTCTCAAAATTGTACTTGATGCGTTTTCAAGAGTTTTAAAATTAGCGGTATTTGAGGAAATATATCCTCCTGCATCTTCAGGAAGTTGGCTTAATAGTGGTTCCGGTGATTCTTCTTTATAATTTTCATCTTCTATTTTATTATCATGATCTATTAAACCCAAGTTGGATTGGTTTGTAAAAATACCACTAACAATCAGAATCAATATTGAAATTGTACATAGAAATATAACTCGATTTAATTTTTGGTTTTTTTTCTCCATATACATGCCCCTTCTCTAAAATTTTAACAATTTTAAATAATAATCAAACAGAATCAATAATAATTAACTAATCTATTTAATAGTGGAATATGTATTTAAAAATAATCCTTCTAATAGATTAGAAAGATTATTATTCATTGAGTTTCCTTTTTCAAACCATAGAATAATTTATCTAGATGTATTGGTTCAATTTTTTCCTTCCATCTAGACTCATTTTCTATGATCCAATTTTTATAGTTTGAAAGGTTGAATTGTTCTATCTCCTTTGGAAATATTGTTCTTAATCTTATTACGATATTTTGAATTGCTTCTTGAGACATATCTTTTTTATTGTTAAGGGCATCATTAAATTGTTCTAAAGCACGTGAACGTTTATAGGGTATTAGTAATCTAATGATACTCTTGATAATCTGATCAAAATATTTATCTTTTGATATTGAATCAAAATCTAATGAATATGTAGTAAGAAGTCTATTTATTTGAGCAATTTTTCCAGTGTCGATAAACATCTCATTGGTACAAAAGTCTATACAACGATAGCAATAATAACATTCCCCTTTCTCGCTGATATCAAAACCTTCTAAAGTAGGACAGATTTTTTCACATATTCCACATTCAATACAATTAGGAGTTCTTCTTATCTTCAAAGGGCTAACCTTACCAAATAAAAATGCTAAGGCACCGAATGGACAGGAAAATCTACAATAGGGACGATATATGAAGATACTGATTAACATGGTCAATAAAAATATAATGAAAGCGATAAAAATCACCACATTTAATGGTGTCCAATATATAAGAAACCCATTAATAGGATTCATAAATAATGTTGCTTCTAATCCCCAAATCATTGAAGCTATGGCATAAAATATAAAGAATCCCCAGCGAAGATAGTTTTTCTTTTTCCAAAATTTCCTGTCATAATCAAATTTTGGTTTGAAACGTATCATAGAAGCCATTTCTTGCATGGCTCCTAAAGGGCATACATAACCACAAAAAATTCTACCAAAAACTAAAGTAAGTCCTAGAAAAATCGAAATTCTAATCAACAGGGATACTAAGCGATTTGGAAAAAGAATATCAGCAAAAATATGTTGAATTACTAATACCACATTGGGAACACCACCTAAAATTATGCCCCCAAAGATGAATGAAATTGATAACAGAACCACTTTTAATTTGTTGTTCAACTTTTGGTTGTGTATTAGAATGACTGCGAATAAACCAACAGAAATTAATATTACAAATGATAAAATTATCAAAATAAAGATATTATTATGAGGAAAATATAAAGATCGTATCCATTCATCAAAATTTTGATTAATCATGATAATTGAAATATGTGTTCTCTAAAAATAAAAATTTAATGAATTTAATTATTTAGAAATACCATAAGACTAAGAATAAAGTAGAAGAGTTGATAAGGAGTAACCATAATTCTTTCTATTATACCTATATATTTACCTGCAGCAAATATAATCGATATGATAACGCCTATTAATGAGATTATAGCGGATATGAGTGAATATAGGGCAAAACTATTCCATCCTGATACCAACTGCAAACGAATCCACAGTGCCACCATCCCGGCAATCGCAAATATCCCCATTAGAACTACAAATGCTATATGTCCTTTTCCTTTATAAGTTGTGAATTCACCTCCCTCATCAAGAGGGAAAAATAGAGCAATGAGTATTCCTAAAATTGAACTTATTATAAGAAAGACAGGGCCAAGTATTGAACCACCCCCGTCATTTATCCCCGCGTGTAATCCAATAAAAAATATGAACAATAACACACTCTCTATAATGACAAATGACTGAGCTAAGCGTCTGTTAGGTGCACCTACTGCAAACAGCGAACTAATATCATCTCGAATATGATTATAATTCGAATCTAGCTTTCCACATATAATCCACATAGCCGTATAAATGATTGGACTAAGCATTCCACAAACTGCTAATATTTGAAATAAATTCATAATTATCTGGTTTTATGATTAAAATTAAAAGTTTACTCCTTAATATAATAAAGGTAAAATTAAAAATTACTATCATTTTTCTAATCCTAATTAGTAATTTATTGAAAATTTGAAGAGATTATTTGGTGAATATGAGATATGTATGATGTTAAAAAACTAATTGGTGAACTTTCAGGCGCGTGTATAGCAGTTATTTGGATATGTTATGCGTTCCTTGGAGCAGGTAGTATGGTGTTTCTTTTTGTCGCAATAGCTGTTACTATATTATTGGGTACATTATCTGGAGGATTTTTTGCACTAAGCAATAAAGAAAATACTACTAAAGAAGTAATTGGCTGGGTATTAGGTGCTGGTATAGCTGTTGTTTGGATAGGTTATGCATTACTTGGACCGGGGAATATGGTGTTTCTCGTTGTTGCCATTTGCCTTACCATATTGTTGGGTGTATTATCTGGAGGACTTATTAAGTTAAGCTCTAAAACTAACTAAATAAAAATAGGAAATTTTAACCCTTTTTTTTTTTCATCAAATATTAATTTGTGACTCTTATTAGAGTCCCAACCTGTATTATAATTAATAATCAAAATTTTTAATTAAATTAAAACAATACATAACCTTAAAAAAACAGGTTTTCAAAAAAATGTCAGAAATAAAATCAAAAAGCAACGAAAAAAAATTTGGATCTGATGAGTCAATAGCCATTGAAGTCAAAGATTTAAAAAAACATTTTATTAGGAAAAAACAGTTTAATGACGTTAAAGCTGTTGATGGAATTTCATTTCAGGTAGGAAAAGGAGAACTATTTGGACTTTTGGGGCCTAATGGAGCTGGTAAGACAACTACAATAAATATGTTATGTGGTTTATTAAAACCTACAGAAGGAACTGCTATTATTGGAGGGTATGATATAGGGAGGAATCTTGAAAAGGTTAAAGAATTAATTAGTGTATGCCCACAAGAAGCTGCAGTCTTCCCATTTCTTACAGGTAGGGAGAATATTGAATATTTTGGGAGCATGCACTTGATGTCGAAAGAAAGAATAAACGAGCGAGTAGAAAAGCTATTAAATACTTTAGATTTATATGAAGCCAGTAAGCGAAAAGCAAAAGAATATAGCGGAGGAATGAAAAGACAATTAAATTTATTGGTTGCCCTAATAAACGAGCCAAACATCCTCTTTTTAGATGAACCTACAGTGGGAATGGATCCCCGAGTTCGAAGAAAAACATGGGAGTTTATTAGTTCTTTAAAAAATGAAAATAGAACTATTATATTGACAACCCACTATATCGAGGAAGCAGAAGCACTTTGTGATAGAGTAGCTATAATTGATTATGGGAAATTAATAGTATTGGATTCTCCCAAAAAACTCATGGAAGAACACAATGTTAAAAGTTTGGAAGAAGTCTTTTTAAAAATTACTGGAAGAAGAATTTCGGAGGGGGTTTAATAATGAAAGGACAAAGAATTTTAACTGTTTTCAAGATGGAAATGAAGAAACTAATAAGAACACCAATGTATTTGATAATCTCAATATTTTTTGTTGCGTTGCTAGTAGTTATATTAGGATTTGCTTTAGGTAATTATTATGAATGGGGACCTGATGCATACGGGAATCCAAGAAGTATTTTTGAACACATGGTTCCAGGATTATTCGCGTATTCAGGTATACTATTAACATTTACGTTTGCATCAGCTGTCACTGGAGACCGAGATACTGGAGTGCAGAGAAGAATGAAAACAACACCAATAACCTCTGGTGAAGTAATAATCGGTCAAATGTTATCATATACCATTATACCAATTATTCAAACTGCAATAATATTAATAACTGCACTTCTCGTGGGTTTTCATCCAATACTTACTGTTGAAGGAGTAATTATGGTATTTGTTTTTATGATCTTCATGAGCTTTTGCTCGGTAGGGCTTGGTTTGATTACAGGAACTATCGCAAAAGATGCTAGAGCTGCTGGTAGTTTAGCTTTTATCTTTATCATACCACAACAGTTATTTGGGTCATTCATATATATGGGTGAGGCAACAAAAGTAATAGGATATGCCATGCCAAGTTACTATGTTTCTGAAGGTATATACCGTATATTCTATGGAGGAACTTTAACAGACGTATTTCTTTGGCTTGATCTTCTAGTGATTGCTGTTATTACTTTAGTAATATATATCATTGGAGTAAAGCTATACGGTAGGTAAATCCTACCTTTTTTTTAAAAATTATATTAAATCCATGAAAATTATGAAAATGATTAAAAATCTTAAATATAAAATATTGGATGATTCTCTATGATTATCGAAATTTGGTTATCAGGTTTCTTTTTTCTATTTATTATAGTCACAAACATCACAAGTGGTCTTTTTGGATACAAAACAGTAGGTGATGTAGACGCAGAAACTCAACTGCAATATATTACTAAAAATCCATCAAAATTTAAAATTGGAGTAGTAATAATTCTTTTAGAGCACCTTGGCATAATCTCTCTTGCGATAACGCTATTTATTGCTTTTGGTCCTTATAACTTAACACTAGGGATTATCTGGTGTATATCTCGAGTATTAGAAGCATTGATCCAAATTTATGATAAGAAAAATTATTGGGGATTTCTCAATTTAGCAGCAAAATACTCAGGTACCAGTGGTTCAGAAAAGGATGCGTTAATTGATTCAAGTAATAATATTTTTAAGACAAAAAAGTTAAGATTTGCAATTGCTCAGCTCTTTTTCTCTATTGGTACATTCGGATACTCAATTCTGTTTGTTATTTATGGTGTTGCACCACTATTTATCGGATGGTTTGGAATTATTGCTAGCATTATATATGGCTTAGGTAGCGGATTATTTCTTAGAAAATCCGATATTAAGGCATTGTGGAGCATTGGAGGCTTACTAATTTTAATTTTTGAACTAACATTGGGAATATGGCTACTCTGGTATTCTGTTATTGTTCCTTAAACAGGATGTTTCTATAATTAATGATTAATTCCTTTAAATGAATTTAAATTTCTTTTACATTTCTAAATTTCAACTGAATAGAATTTGTGAAGCGTGAAAATCTAAAATTCCGCTTGGTGGTTTAACTTGTGTATATTGTGGTTATATCGAAACCATGATTTAAAAAAGACATAAAAAAAATATATCAAATTCTTTCAAAATAAGCCTCTTTATAAGTAGAATGAACTTTAAAACCTAAATTCTTATATAATTGAAGGGCAATATAATTATCTTTCTTAACATTCAATCCAATTTGATTAACTTCTCCATCAAACGATTTCAATAATTCTATAATACATTTTTTTGCTAATCCTCTACCACGATAATTAGGATGGGTAGTAATATTTCCTAATACCGCTATATTATATAATTTAGAAAAAACATGCACCCCTGCTACTGAGACGATTTTATTATCCTGTTTTACACCATAATATTTATTTGATTTTAACATATATGGTACAAAATAACCTTCTGGGTAAGCTTCTTGATATAGTGAAAGAAGGTTAGATTCATCGTTTTCAGTAAGATGAACTGTGTTACTAGTATTAATAATAGAGAGTTTAGAAAGATCTCCTTGAAATCTCATTTTCAAGTGAGTTCCCAAAAACGTCATTTGATAATCTGATTTAAAATATTCATGAAAATTCTCTTGATAATGACAAAAGAAACGATCAGGAAGCTTTTTAATTATATCTTCAACTAGTTTCGGAATTTTTTTAATTGAACCAAATATCAAAAGTGTTGGAATTTTTAAACCTGAATATAATAATATGACTTCTACAATTTGATCATTTTCTTCTAATCCAAACCATTTGCAGTCTGAAAAATAGAAATCATCTAGATCCCCAATGTGGTATGCAAACAGAAAAACATCTTTTTTAAATCGATTGTATAAAGATTCCTTATCCTTAATCTGCTTAATCATTATTTACATATTTTTTTTCTAACCATTTCAAAATATAAATTATAAGGATTATTAAATCTTATACATTCAAAAAATATTTTCTAATTTAATGAAAGATGTATGGATGAAATTGACCTTAATTTAATTAAAAAGCTTGTAGCGAATTCTCGAATACCATATCGAGACTTAGCGGAGACATCTAATATGTCTGTAAGCGCTATTCATAAACGCATAAATAAACTTATAGAAGATGGAGTAATTTCCACTTTTATAGCCCGTCCTAGCATAATTGCTTTAAAATATCTTTGGATAGTGATCTTTGGCACATCTAAAGCAAGATCGTTAACAGAAATGAGTAAAGAAATAGGTTATCATGAAAATGTCGAAAGAATCGCAATTATGAGTGGTAAATTCGTGTATGTCGTTGGCTTTTTAAGGGATATTTCAGAACTTCAAGATTTTAGCAATTATGTTTCAAATACAGCTCAAATAATTGAACCAAATGTAGGGATTCTAAATGTACGATACGTTACAACTCCAGAATCACTTACCACAATTGATTATAAGATATTAAAGACACTTAACCGAGACGCAAGAAAATCAATTACAGATATAGCGGAAGATGTAGGAATCTCCGCAAAAACGGTTAGAAAACGATTAGATCGTATGATTGAGAATAAACTAGTGACTTTTTCTACTCAATGGGCTCCAGTATATAAGGATTGTTTTATTACTCTTTTTGATATCAATTTAAATGAGGGGACTGATGTACAATCCACTATTCTGTATCTTAATAAGAAATATTCTCAGAATTTGGTTGACTGTGCAAGCTATAGTAATATCCCAAATATGATTATAATGGAAACTTGGACAACAAATGCTCAAGAATCTCAGATGATCCTAGAAAAATTACACACCGAAGGATTCAAAAATATTATTCCACATATTAGATTATCTGGAGAATATTTTGATTGTTGGATTGACCAATTACTAAGAACTAAATAAAAAATAATTCCTAAATTTCAACTGAATGGAAAATATTTTGGTAAGTTTAATTCTCAGATCTATACAATTGAGAAGAAAAAGAGGAATATTTTTAATATTTTTAGATAGAATTAAATTTTTTTTTTTATTTTCATTCATAAATTTCCGTCCCTTTTCTTTAAGGACTATAAATCCCTATTGTTGATTTTTTTCTTAATCAGTGAACATGCTCTTATTAGAATCCCATTCTGTAATATAATTATAAATTAAAATTTTGAATAAAAGAAAAAAAAATGAAAGAAAGGTGTTTTAGAACGAAAAAAGGAAAAAATAAGAGAATTGTCAATAAAAACATAAAAAACGTAGGTGACGATTCAAAATGAATCTCGTAATTTGGTTATCTGGTTTTCTATATCTACTTATTTTGATTCTACAAATTGTAATGGCTGTATTTGGGTATATATTAGAACCAACGCCTAAGCATTATGAATCAGATTATAAGCTGCAAAGTTTTAACAGTGATCCAACAAAATTTAAAATAGGAGCAGGTATAGCACTCATAGAACATTTTTGCGTCATTACACTCGCTATATTGTTGTTTTTTGTTATTAGTCCATATAATATGCTACTTGGAATTGTTTGTATTATATTTCGAGTAGCAGAAGGAGCGATCCAAGTCTATCTTGAAAAGGACTACTGGAGTCTTCTTAATATAGCAGAAAGATACTCAGTTACCAGCGATTCAGAGAAGAATTCGTTGATGGACTCATATCGGCGCATTCTCGAGACAAAAAGTGAAAGATTTGCATTTGCAATGATCGGTTGGTCCATTGGTACTCTAGCATTTTCAATCGTATTAGTATTCTATGCTTTAGTAATCCCCTTTATTGGATGGTTAGGAATAGTTGCCGGCGTTTTAATAGGCTTCGCTAATGGAATGAGACTTAAAAAGCCTGATGTTAAAGCATATGAAACTATATCCTCTATAAGTGGTCTTTTGGCGATTCTATTTGAAGTATTGATTGGAATATCTCTATTATTTTTTCCACCCATAATCTAATAGTTAAATTAATAATATAGGAGGAGATATGTATGAAAAAATGGACAGCATTTATTATAGGAATCATTCTGGTAGTAGTTTTTATAATCACAATGTTTGTAATACCTCCACTCTTAGGGTGGTATTATCCTGACATTTTAAGTTGGCAGGATTTTGTAGATTCAATAAGTACACCAGAAGGATTTATGATCGGAATGGTGACTGAGGTGATTCCGATTATCTGTGTTACAATCGGTGCTATTTTCCTTATAATTTTTGCAGTTAAAATGATTCGGGGTAGTGAATAAGTTATAATAATTTTTTTTTTTAATTTTTAAAAAAAATCGGTGAATTTAGGTGAAACTATGGATAATATATAAGAATGGAATTAGTTTTTCAAAAATTATTGCTGAGATGCTCCAAGATCATTTGGAGGATTACATAGATGTAGATGTAGGTAAAGTAAAGAAGATTGATCCCGCCTTTTTACTTGAGGAAAAATTTGATTATTTAATAATAGGTGATATTTGGAATGAAGAGATCCCTAGTATGGAAACCCAAAAGTGGTTACTAAAGTATTGGGAAATATCAAGAAAGAAAAAAGTTTCCCTGAAGGCGATCTCAGGTTTTTATATTGCTTTAACTGATAATAATGTTGGACCCTTCTGGGTTGAATTTCTTCACGATAATGTGAAAGCAGAAATAATTTATCCTCCAATCCTTCGTTTAAAGCCAAATAACACAGGTTTAAGATTGGAAAATGGAACTTTGGAATTAATTAAAGAATATTCAAATAATTTCATTGATTTCATAATTAATAAAAAAAAATATTGGAGAAAAAAAGGAAGTAAATAATGAAAGCTATAGTATATGAAAAATATGGTCCTCCTGAAGTACTGAAGATGATGGAGGTTGAAAAGCCTACTCCAAAAGAAAACGAAGTGCTCGTTAAGATCCATGCAACAACAGTCACAAAAGGGGATTGGACTTTTCGAAATGGCTTTACTCGATTCAATCCCTTATTAACTTTTTTCGCGCGATTATCATTTGGTTTAAAAGGACCAAAAAAAGTAAAGATACTAGGACTCGAGCTAGCTGGAGAAGTTGAAGAAATAGGAAAAGATGTAAAAAAGTTTAAAAAAGGAGATCAGGTATTTGCTACTCCAGGATTCCGTTTTGGAGGTTACGCTGAATATATTTGTTTCCCTGAAGAAACTGAAAAAGGAAGATTTTCGAAGGATGGGATTGTAGCACCAAAACCAGGTAACATGACTTTCGGAGAAGCTGCTCCTGTTGCTGGTGGGGGGTTAACGGCTTTAATTGTGATAAGAAAAGGTAATATTCAAAAGGGCCAAAAAGTACTTATCTATGGTGCGTCTGGAAGTGTAGGGTCCTTTTCGGTGCAGCTTGCTAAGTACTTCGGGGCAGAGGTCACTGGAGTTTGTAGTACCACTAATTTAGAAATGGTGAAATCGTTAGGCGCTGATACAGTAATTGATTATACTAAAGAAGATTTTACTCAAAGTGGTGTTTTATATGACGTTGTATTTGATGCCGTTGGAAAAGCATCGCCTTCGAAATGCAAAAAATTACTAAAGGAGAAAGGAATCTATTTGAATGTTAATAAGGATTCGGGTGATAGTAAACATATAAAATATGAAGATTTTATATTCCTAAAAGAGCTTGTTGAAGCGGGAAAATTAAAATCTGCTATAGATAGAACATATTCATGGGAACAAATAGTTGAAGCTCATAGGTATGTTGATAAAGGGCATAAAAAGGGGAATGTAGTAATAACGGTGGTAAAAGAATCATGAAAGCAGTAATATATGAAAAATATGGACCTCCAGAAGTTCTTAAGCTAACAGAAATAGAAAAGCCTACTCCTAAGGACAATGAGCTACTAGTAAAAGTCCATGCAACAACAATTTCATTTGGGGTTATGATTGCTCGAAGTGGTAAACACCCAGATTCCAAGATTTTTACTTTGGCATCACGATTAATGTTTGGCATAAGAAAACCAAGAAGAACTGTATTGGGATATGAGTTAGCTGGAGAAGTTGAAGAAGTTGGAAAGAATGTAACCTTATTTAAGAAAGGTGACCAAGTTTTTGGAACTACCACAGGATTGAAATTTGGTGCATATGCCGAATATGTATGTTTGCCTGAAGAATGGAAGCAAGGGGTGGTTGCAATAAAACCAGCCAATGTATCTTATGAGGAAGCCGCTACCGTCCCAATTGGGGGAATGACCGCATTATATATTCTTAAAAAAGCAGATATTCAGAAGGGTCAAAAAGTTCTTATCTATGGAGCTTCTGGAAGTGTAGGTTCCTTTGCAGTGCAGCTTGCTAAGTACTTTGGGGCAGAAGTTATAGCTGTATGCAGTACTAAACACTTGGATTGGGTAAAAAATCTTGGAGCAGATAAAGTAATAGATTATACTAAAGAGGATTTTACCGATAGTGGCCAGATTTATGATATAGTTTTTGAGGCGGTAGGTAAGATTTCTTCTTCACGTTGTAAAAAAGCTTTAAAGGAAGATGGAATTTATCTTACTATTAAATCTCCGACAAAGGAAATTACTGAAAACTTAGTTTTTCTAAGAGAGATCATTGAGGAGGGTAAGTTAAAACCAGCTATAGATAAAACCTACCCAATGGAAGAAATAGTCGAGGCTCATGCTTACGTTGATAAGGGGCATA
Source organism: Promethearchaeota archaeon (assembly GCA_019058425.1). Taxonomy (GTDB): domain Archaea; phylum Asgardarchaeota; class Lokiarchaeia; order Sigyniarchaeales; family SOKP01; genus Loki-b32. The sequence goes on along the minus strand of JAHPYZ010000004.1, from coordinate 77,163 downwards.
AGAAAGGAAATGTAGTAATAAATGTAGTGGAGTGATATAATTATGGAAGATGTAAAGATTATAATTGCATTTATATGGGTAGCAACAATGTTAGTATATTTATTAGGGGATGTGATGCGAATCTTTGCGGGAGATTTTACACCCGGTGAAGTAGATGGGAAACCAGCTCCTAAAAGTACGTGGTTTGGAGCAGCAGCAATTATGTTGATACCTATTCTTATGGTAGTTTTGACCGTTATATTGGAAAATCCCATAAATAAGTGGTTAAATATAATTGTAGCAATAATATTTTTCGTTTTTAATCTCGTGGGACTGAAGGGGTATAAAGCCTATGATAAATTCCTGCTAATAATAAGCTTTGTGTTTAATTTTCTGGTTGTTTTGTATGCTTGGATATGGGTTTAAATAAAATGATTAGGAATGGAAAAAAAAAATGAAAGCAATTATTTGTACAAAATATGGATCTCCAGATGTTCTTCAACTCAAAGATATAGAAAAACCTACCCCTAAGGATAATGAAATTCTAGTAAAAATTCATGCGACAACAGTAACAATGGCGGATTGTGAGATGCGAAGTCTCAAATTCTCAGGCTGGTTAAAATTCCTTATGCGCCTTGGATTGGGTTTCATGAGACCAAGAAAAAAACACAATATACTTGGACAGGAATTAGCTGGAAAAATTGAATCTGTGGGCAGTGAGGTAAAACTATTTAAGAAAGGTGACCCCATTTTTGCATCTACAGGTTTTAATTTTGGTGCCTACGCTGAGTATGTATGTTTACCTGAAGATGGGATAGTATTAATAAAACCTGATAATATGAGTTATGAGGAAGCAGCAGCGGTTCCTACTGGGGGACTTGAGGCATTGCATTATCTTAGGAAAGCAAATATTCAGAAAGGACAAACTGTACTTATCAGAGGAGCTTCTGGAAGTATCGGTACTGTAGCAATACAGCTTTCAAAGTACTATGGGGCAAAAGTTACTGGAGTAGACAATCCCAAGAGTTTAGAAGTGATGAAATCTATTGGAGCTGATAAAGTAATTGATTACACTAAAGAAGATTTTACCCAAAATGGTATTACTTATGATGTAATTTTTGATGTGATCGGTAAGAGTTCTTATTCAGATTTTCAAAAATCTTTAAAGAAGAATGGCATTTATCTATTAGCTAATCCTCAATTGAAATTGATTAATCGAGAAAAAAGGGCGGCAAATAAAAGCGGTATGAAATATATTTCCGGTAATATGGACGATAAAAAGGAAGTGATCGAACAATTAAATTTTCTCAGAAAACTTATTGAGGAGGGTAAGTTAAAATCAGTTATAGATAAACGTTATCCGTTGGAACAAATTCCCGAGGCTCATAGGTATGTTGAAACAGGGAAGAAAACCGGTAATGTAGTAATAACCGTAAATCAATAATAATATTGGGTTAATATGCATTTGAATTAAAAACAAAACTTATAATAATATAAAAAGGAGTGATATAAAATCATAAAAAATAACAAATCAATAATATATTATTTTTCAGGCACTGGAAACTCATTGTATATAGCCAAAAAGCTTAAACAAATGCTTGAAGATTGTGAACTTATTCCAATTGCGAGCCTTATTAACCAAGATTCTATTAGTGCTACATCAGAAAAAGTTGGTTTTGTTTTTCCCGTGTATTCTTGGTCTCTACCTAAAATTGTCTATGATTTTATTGAGAAGATTGATTTAAGTAATACAAAATATATCTTTGCTGTTACTACTATGGGAGGCTTTTCTAAGCAGTATGTAGCACCAGTATTGATAAAGTTATTGAAACCAAAAAGTAAAGAACTTGACGTTGCATACAATATAAGAATATTTTCAAATAACATATGGGGATCAAAACGAATTAACCCTGTTCCCTCAAAAGAAAAAGCAGATAAGAGAATAAAGAATGGGGTATTAAAGTTAGAAAAAATTGCTGAAATAATTCGGAATAATCAGAAAGATAAGATAAAGGAAAACTCTAAATACCCAATGAAGAATTCATATTTCTCTTTTATCAATGAAGTAAATACTATGGATGAAAAGTACTACTCAGATGAAAACTGTAACGGGTGTGGGATGTGTATAAAAATGTGCCCTGTTGGTAATATCAGACTTGTGGATGAAAAACCTGAATGGCAGCATAAATGTCAAATGTGCACAATGTGTCTCCATTATTGTCCCCAAAAAGCTATTCAATGGGGTGAATACACATTAGATAGGGGAAGATATAACCACCCATATATAAAACTAAAAGAATTAATGGAGCAATCCCTGGTGAAATAATACAATTCTCAGAGAGTTTATTTGGAGAGCAAAATTAGACTAGGTTGTAGATAAAAACTATCCGCTTGAAATGATTCCTGAGGTTCACGGATATGTTGAAACAGGACAGAAGAAGGGACAAGTTAGTATAACAATAGTGTAAATTTTAATTAAAACTTTTTATTATTTCCTTTCTTTTCTGTTAGTAATGGATGAAATTGACTTGATCATAATAAGAAAGTTATCAGAAAACTCCCGTTTAACATTCAGAGAATTAGCCGAAATTACAAGTTTGTCTGTAAGTTCGATTCATAAACGTGTTCAAGCCTTAGTAGATGACGGGACCATTAATGCCTTTATTGTTAGACCCACAATGATCTCACTTAAAGGTTTATGGGTAATGGCTTCTGGTAATTCAAGTGTAAAATCTATGGATTTAGTAAGCCAAGAGTTGGGTAATCATGAAAGTATTTATCTTGTTACAATTGCTAGTGGTAAATTTCTCTATATTGGTGCTTATCTTAGAGACATTTCAGAACTTCAAGAATTTACATCATTTCTAACAAAAACAAGTCAAATTAGTGATCCCACAATTGGAATTATAAATATACCTTATATAACTACACCAGAGAAACTTTCAAGTATTGATTATAAAATTTTAAAGACATTAAATCGAGATTCAAGGAAAACCTTAACAGATATAGGGGAAGATGTAGGGATTTCAGCAAAAACTGTTAGAAGGCGTTTAGATCGAATGATTGAAAATGGATTAGCTTTTTTTACTATTGAATGGACTCCGAAATCAGAAAATAATTTTGTAACAATATTTCATATCTATTTAAATGAAGGTACAGATGTAAATTCTACAATTCAGCATATTTACAAGAAATATGCTCAGAATGTTGTTTATTGCTTAACCTTTAGTAATATCCCAAACTATATAACGATGCACACGTGGGCAAAATCTTCTATAAGTGCTCAGAAAATCCAAGAAGAACTACAAACTGAAGGATTCAAGGATGTGATTCCACGAATCATATTGTATGGAACTCATTTCGATTGTTGGGTTGATCAATTGTTAAGATCCAAGTAAAAACAAATATATGCCGAATTTCAGTTACATTTGAAAAAAATCGGAAGTTTGTTATTCTCTTTTTTTATTCTCATTTCAAAAATCATGATTAACTGATTATTTCTTGATTTTTTTTGCATATTTAGAATTTATCTCTATATTGAAAAATTGCTATTGATGACTAATTGGGTCTTTTGGCATCCTTTTTCACAACTGTAGAACATGCCCTTATTAGAGCCCCAAACTGTTATATAATTAATAAAAAAATTTCAAATAAAATCAAGTGAGTAAAAATAAAACTCTGGATTATTCACAAGGAAGGGATTGGATTTTCAAGAATAATAGCGGATACAATCCAAGATTTCTTAAACGATTACATTAATGTATCAGTAGGAAATGCCAACAAAATCGATCCTGCTTTTCTAGTAGAAGAAAAGTTAGACTATCTTATTGTTGGAGATGACTTAGAAGGTGAACAAATACCAAGTCTGGAACTTCAAAATTGGCTTATCGAATTTTCAAATCTCTGTAAGAAAAGTCAGCATGTTATTACATCTATCTCATTTTATTGTGTATCTTCTAAGGAAGTTGATTTCAAAAATTTGTGGATTAATATCTTTCGAAAAAATAACCTTTCTTTTTCCATATATCCACCAGTACTTCAATTAAAACTAGAAGAAGGAGGAATTACACTGGAAAAGAACGTTCTTGAATCAGTTAAAAATTACTCACATGAATTTATTGAATTTTTTATTAATAAAAAAAATGGAGGAATATAATTATGGTAAAATATCAAAAAATATATGGAATTTGCGGTATGTTGAGCGTCATAATATTTAACCTAATTTGGATTATTGGGGGTATAATACAACCTGGATACAATCACATAATAAATGATGTGAGTTCTTTAATGGCTCTTGGAGCACCAAATAGGATATTGTTTAGTATAATGAATATAATTAACTTTATTCTAGCGATTATGTTTTTAATAGGATTAGTATTGGTAATAAAAGAACTAGAAGGACCAATTGTAGGCCCTGTTATATTACTTGTTGGTCAAATTTTAGGGATTACAGTACCGATATTTTTTCCTTTGAATTACGGTGGGGAACCTACAGGATTTACCGGGATTACACATTTTATTATTGTTATGATCACAGGATTTATTGCTTTAGCAGGGATGATTGCAATGTGGCGGGGATTACGTAAAGTCGACCAATGGAAGGGTTATGATATTTATTCATTAATAACAGTCGTACTTACTTTAATCTTCACAATGATTTTAGTAATCGCAGCTGGGGGGCCAATTATGGGCTTAGCTGAACGATTTGTCATAATAATCAATGGTCAATATACGTTTGTCCTTGCTTTTAAGACATACAGCTCAAGTGAGTAGAAATATCATAGATCAGTTGAATAAGGTCATGAAAAGGGAAATGCAATCATAACATTGATGGAATAATCCATAGAGTCCCTATTCTAATATAATTAATATTTTATACTTTTTATTTTAATAAAAACATCAGCTTATTATTCCAGTAGAGTGATATTCAAAAACACCCGTTTTACATTTAGGACAATTTATTCCCTCTAGATTATCTACTGGAAGGATATTGGAACTTTTGCATTTAGTACACGTCCTCTCGTCCTGTTGATAATCAAGTTTGCTTAATGCTGTACAATCCAAGCAAATACAATCTGAAATAACTCCAACTCTTTCATTTAATAAAGGATAAAGATCTGGGTTTGGAATACGCATGTAAGGAAATCCAAAAATCTCACTTTCGTCAATTTTTAGAACTCGTGCAATTTTATATGATTCTCCAGGATGAGGACATTCAATCCTTCTACCTTTTCCATCGGTCACATATATCAATCCATTTTCCCACGTTTCGAGCTCAAAATTACATGAATCACACGAAAATCGCAATAATTTAGGCATGTAAATGATAAATAATTATGGTTATTAATTTTTTTTTAATTATGAAATATAACTCCTTGGAAAATTACAGGATCCTAAATACTAAATTAAAAATCTTTGAAAACTTTATTAATTTTCTTGTAGGAAGTTTGAAAGAAATTTTTAAAAAAATAGAGATAATTTTAATTAATTATAAATTCTTTTTCTGATCCTTCTGTAGATACCAGTTAAACAAAAGATTATCATCCCTAAGGTTAATAGGAGATTGAATCCATAAATTTGATTGGTTTGAGAAATTGGAACTGATAAATTGCTATATGTGTCACTATAACCTAGAAGTGTACCATCACTACATTCAAAATAGTATGTATAGTTAAAACGTGCTGGATTTAGTGATGTGGAGAATTTGAATTTACAACCATCAATAAAATTATTATCAGACACATTATCTATTATCATTGAAACCCAAGTCCCATTTATTATCACATGAACATAACTTGGGAAGTCATTATCAATATCCGTATAAATAACACTAAATTCGAAATTAGTATTTTGATCTCCAATCATAGGACTAACTTTACCATCGGTTAATATAGGTTCATGATTGATAGGAACGAATGGACCGATTTTTACTTTCCCAAGAAAAATATCATAACCAATAGTGCTAAGATTATTTATAATCCCCGCTATGTACACATTATCAGATGGATCTACTATTATATCAAAACCTCCAGTATCAGGAGAATCAGTCAGTTTTTTTTCTGATATTAAACTCCCCGAGCTATTATACTCTAGAAAAAGTAAATTGTATTCTGAAGTAGTTTGATTAAGTATTGCTCCTGTAATATAAATATTATCTTGAGAATCTAATGCAATACTCATTCCAAAATCATATTCATTAGTATACCAAGTTTGATTCCATCTATAATTACCAGTATTATTAAAACAAACCAAAACTACATCAGCATTTCCTGATACTGTGTTATTTAATGATCCTACAGCATATATATTATTTAATGAATCCAAAGCGATTCCATCTCCAGATATAAACTTGGCAGTGTCCCAAGTAATATTCCATTGATGATTCCCTTCGTTATCATAACAAACTATAAGCATCTTTGATAATCCTAAACTAGAATTTGTTTCACTACCAATAACATATATATTATCGGAAGAGTCATGGATGATATCAGAACCTACTTCACTATTTCTTCCATCAAATATTTCATGCCACTGATATTGCATTAAACTATCAAATTTAACCACAAAAAGGGCACCACCATTACCTCCAGTCTCCCCAGTAATATATATATTATCTAAATTATCAACAGTTAAATCCCAAGCCTGTGCATAACCAATACCTCCCCATCCAGCATTCAATATGTGATTCCCAAATTTATCATATTTTACTAATGTCAGATTATAAACTGATCCATTAAAAACACCAGCTGTAAAATAAATATTATCTTGAGAATCTAATCCTACGCAAGTCCCTATTTCTAACTGATTTGCAGGATAAGTGATATTCAATTGAAGATGTCCTGAGGTATTATATTTCAAAATATGAATACATTCATTCATACCACCGCTTTTGTATCCTGCAACATATATATTATTAGAAGAGTCTAATGCAATATCCATTCCCCATTCACTTGATGCATTATCCCATGTTGCACTCCATTCAAAAACATCTGAAATATTTGCGGAAAGTATAGGATTGAATTCAAGATTTTGTTCTAAAGGTAGGTTATTAGATGTAAATCTTTTGGACTCAAACATAGTAATACCACTAGCAAAAATACAGAAGAATAATAAAATTTGGATATAATTTTTTTTTTTCATAAAATCACGATTATCATTGGATTTTGTATACATTATGTAACGTATTTATTCGTAAAGAAAAGATACTTTTAAAGTATATCATTCAAGTGACAATATGAATAATATGAACTAGCCACTCTGAATTTTCTCTAAAACTATAACAGAATAATAATGAAAGAAAAAAAAGAAAAATCTATTTGATTTTCTACCAGATCCATGGTATTATTTTATACTTAGTGTTTTGAGAATATTCTATGTACCCCTCTAACTTCTCTTTAAGCAGATTATCTTCAAGCTTCGTCCGAATTATCAGTGCGATATTTACGATAGCACCAGGAATGAGTGAATACAGCGATCCAAGAGCTAAAGAATGGCTTATGATTAAAAAGAGACACGCTGTATACATGGGATGTCGTATATATTTATATGGTCCTGTAGTGATGACTTGATGTTCTTTTTCTTCTTGGATTTTGACTATTCTAGCAGCAAAAGAATTTTTTTTTGTTACTTGGAATAGTAAAACAAAAGAAAGTATTATCCCTACGAAACCAACGATTTTTAGATATATTGGAACGCTTGACCATTGATACCTTACAGCATCATATCCAGGGACGATAATCCAAGGAATAAACCCAAGACCTACAATGACGATAATTATTTGATCCCATCTTTTCTCAGCCTTAAATTTATTCTTTCTTCTTTCTTTCGCTAACTCCGGATCGTGTTTATTCAAGTATAATACTGTTATAAGAGAATAGGTCGTGAATATCATTAGATATATCCAGCCTTCGAGCCACAATATAGTGCCTGCAGGTATAAATAATGCCAATCCTAGTAGACTCATGAATACGAGAATACTCATCACCATTTTTCCTGTTGAAATTTTCTCTGAAATATATACCACCTTGTTTTTTAAACAAATTTTTCAAATATATTTTAGTGAGCATTGCTCACTAAGTGCAATAATATTTATTTTACCTACCCTTATAAATGTTTTGATTAAACTAACTATAAAGATTCTTCAAAATCTTAAATATTCCCTAAATAAAATTATAAATTTTAATCTATAAGGATCTTGTAAGCATGAGCTTCGCTCACTAAAACTTAAATATCTCAAATCCTAATTATAGATAATAGGTTAAAAATTATTTGGTGTCAATATGGCTAAAAAACGAATTCGAGATAAAGAACAGAAGATAAATAAAATATTCCAATCCTCTGTAAAATTAATTGAAAAGAAGGGATATGCTAACGTTAGTACAAATCACATTGCGAAAGACGCTAATATCGCTATTGGTACATTATATAAATACTTTCCAGATGGGAAACCCGATATTTTACAGAGTCTCTTTCAAAAAATCATTGAACAGAAAATTGAAGAAACACCCTTAGATAATTTTCAACTAAAAAACATTGAGGATATACGAAATAACAACTTTTATAGGAATCTTTTATTTCAAGCTCTCATGGACCACCGTCAGATGAAATTTATGATCGAAGCTTTTGAATCAGAATGCCTAACTAATAAAAAATTTTACTCTAATATTAAGGACCGCATATTGAGTGAAAATCAGCTAATTGATCTCCTAATTAAGACTATTTTTCAAGATAACATCGAAAAAATTGAGAGAATTAAACCTGGTTTAATGAAGCTCTCTCAAGTGAAGGAAGTTTTAATTCACCGCCACGTTTTATTTGGAGATATCTTTGAATCTGATGAGGAATTTGTAGATATTCTTATGGAAATAGTAATCGTCATTTTTAACTATTATATGAGAAAGCAGGAATGAGAACTTTCTCAATGACATTCCATGTCTAAAATTGGAATTGATTATCCACTCTGAATTTTCTCTAAAACAGCATCTTCAATTAGAGTTGAGTTTTCGGAGTTTCTTACTATAAAAGTTAAAATGGCTTTTTTTATATCCTTTTTATTTTTAAGAATTTGGTACATTTTATAAATATCTGTTAACTTTTTCCCATACACAAATAGCACAATCGAAGGCGAAACTGAACCAGCATTTCTCCAATATTTAATTGATCGATCCTTCTTTATTTTCAAATATATTGGCTTTGAAGGTCCTACAGTCTCGAGAGAAATTACTGCTGGTATTGCCCCTGAAATAGCTTCAAAATTAATTTCTGGTATAAATGAGACCAATTTCATGTTTATCATCCTAGTTATTCTTCGATTAACAGTCTTTTCACTAATGTTTAATGCTTGAGCAATTTCCTTTTTAGAAGCTCTACTATTATTTAATAAATAGAAAATTATATGCCAATCTTTCATTGAATAAGGAATATCCAGTGGAAAGTGAACTCTTGTTTCAGTATAGCCATGTAATTCAGCTCCCGTATTTAAGATGTTGTTTATAACCTCCTCAAGGTGTTTAGCATCTTTACAAAAAAAAGATATCGTTAATGTTCCATCAATTTGTTCCCACATTCGATAAATTTCAGATATGAGTTGAAGATCTCGAAAAAGATCAATTGATTTTTTCCCCTCTAATGGACCGACCGATCCAATGTAATGTCTAAATCCCAAAGAATTATAGTTGAATTGTACGGTAAAACGCTCAATGACATTCTCTTTGATTAACCTATCAATTCTATTTGATATATTTCGCAATGGTAGTTTTAGTTCTTCAGCTATTTTAGAATATGAGATACGACAGTTCTTATCTAGTATTTTTAATATCTCAAAATCCTTTTCATCCACTATATGTCCCATTTATGTGTAGTATGGTAAAAAAATGGACATTATTAAATATAAAATTTCGCTTTCTTTACTCGTTTTTTACAAAATTCTTTAAATTAGATTACTCTTTATAATAAAATATTTAATTATATTAATTAAAATTTAGAATTAACTTGTTATATTTGAGTAAAGATGACTAAAGATTATGAGTTAACTACTTGTGGTTTAAGTTGTGATTTATGTGATAGTAATACTACCAAGCTTCAAGATTCTGCAAAATATTTGTATAAGATGTTTGAAGACCCGATGTTCCAAGGACTTATCTTAATGTTTAACCCTGAATTTAAAAAAGAGAATTTTACAGGATTTAAAGAGACTTTGGAAATTTTAAGAAACTATCCTCCCTGCCCAGGTTGCCAAAATAGGACAGATTGTGTGATTAATCAATGTGCTAAAGAAAGGAATGTTACAACATGTGGTGAATGTGAATTCCTTGACTTAAAAGCAGGAATATGTAAATCAGTTCCAAAACAACCCAAATCGCCTATGATGCCACCTGCTCCAGTTTTTTTTCAAATCCTTTCAAAAAGATATAAAAACTGGAATGTAGAGAATTTTAATGCACTTAAGAAAGGGGAAAGGGATAAAGTCAATTCAAAAATAGAAAAAATGATAAAAGAGGGAAAATCCAGCAGGGATCTTATCGATTTTTCCGTAAACTTATTTGAGGCAAGGAAATAATTCAATAAAAACAAGGAGATCTAATATATATGGATATTGATATTGATTCAAGTGACATTCAAGAAAAAATAAATAATGAAGCAGAATGGGTTAAATTACTTCCTAAAGATCCAAGGCAATTCATTATTGAGTCTGGAGAATCATTTTCAGTCTATCGAACATTGACTGATCTATTTGATTTACCCCTCGATCATCCAGAAGTCAAAATTGCTCATAGTAATGTATTAAAAGATCCAAATGTTAATTTTCTATTAGACAACCTTTCAGATTGGGAAAATGATCTTACAAAAGCACACAGTAAAGCAGATTATCTCCCTAATCAATTATGGTTATTATTAGATTGGGGCGTAAGACCAGAAGATGATAAACGGATGCAAAATGCCATTGATAAAATCCTATCACATCAAGATGAAGATAATGGACAATTCCTTGCATATATTGAAGCGTATGATCGGAAAACAAAGAATAAATATCCAATGTGGTCAAGTGCATTATGTGATCATAACATTATAGTATCTGTACTATTGCTAGCAGGATTAGAGAATGATAAGCGAGTACAGTATGGCCTTCAAAGAATGAATGAATTATTAAAAGATACGACTCAAGGAAAAGGTTGGAAGTGTGAACCATGGCTTTATTATAAGCGTCGAGGACCTGGAAGAGTCAATGATGTATGTCCAATGATTGTTGCTGATGCACTAAGAGGGTATTGGGTGATATCTCAAGAAAAATGGCCTGATGGTCTACTTGAATCAGGAATAACAATATTGAATTGCTGGAGTAAAAGATCGGAAGAGAAACCATATATGTTCGGACACGGTAAGAAATTTCGTTTACCCAGAGCCCCATTTTTTTGGTACAATATCGGAACTATTTTAGACTCTGCCAGACATTATCCCACACTAGTAAAAACTCAAGCATTTCGAGAATTATCCGCAGTTAGTTTATTAGAATTTACACCCGATGGTGCATTTATTCCAAAAACGGTCTATCTATATTTTAAAGATTATTCCTTTGGACAGAAAAAAGAAGCTTCTCCTTGGATGACTTTATTCCTTTCACGAATATACAAAAATGCTGTTGATTTTGACCCAAAATTTATAGAAATAGTAAAAAAAATTGATGCAAAAAGCTTAAAGGGCTCAAAGGGTGGAGCAAAGACCAAGAAGTAATTGACTTTTTAAACATTTTTATTCTAATATAGCCTATTTGAATAGCAGATAGACATTAATGGTAATAGAATTTAGTATTGTATCTACCAAACAAACGTTTGTTGGTAAAGTTTATATATCAAAAATAATTTATACATATTAGAATCAGGATCATTTTCCATCACTAAGCTAAAGTGTAGAAGACTTGTTAAATATAGAAAAAGAGCAAAAGAAAAAAGGAACTAAGGAACGAATCAGGGACGTCGCTATTGATTTGTTCTCACAAAAAGGATATAATGCCGTCTCTATACGAGATATTGCCCGTTTAGTAAAGATACATGAAAGTTCTATTTATAGTCATTATAAGGGAAAAGAAGACATTATGGATTCTATTATTACTTCTCTCATTGAAGCGTTTAATATTCCTGCTGAAATAAATTTAGGAATTTTACCAGATGAATATGACCCACAAACTCTAATTAATGATGCTACAATGCCTATGATTGAACAATTGAAAAATCCATTTATTAGAAAGATAATGAGACTAATGTGTATTGAATTATACCACAATGATAAAATCTTGGATTTTTTTAAGAATCAATATATTGAACCGTCTTATACATTTTGGAGTCATGTTTTCCAAAAAATGATGGATCAAGGATATATTAGGGAATATGACGCAGATTTGCTCTCAAGGGAATTTTTTAGTTATTGTATTTACCTATTATTTGAAATTTTTCTTTTTAACTACAATGAAACAGAGTATAATTCTTTGATTGACGATATAATGAATAAACTATCCAACCATATTAAGTTCATTTTTGATATGATTGGATTAAAGGAGTCTAAAGATTGAGGTAATAAATATTATGGTTGTTGAGATTTACTATTTTACAGGCACAGGAAATTCCTTGGTTGTTGCTAAGGAAATTGCACAAAAGACGAATGGAAAACTAATATCAATACCATCTTTAGTGGATAAAGAAATTATAACTACCAATGCTGAAATGATGGGAATCATATTCCCTGTTTATTTTGCATCAAATGGTTGTAGCGGAATTCCACTAATTGTTGAAATATTTCTCAATAAATTAGAAAATATTGGATCAAAATACATATTTGCGATTTGTACGCACAGCGGTATGCCAGGTTCGACAATTGAAAATCTAAGTAATATAGTCAAATCTCGTGGTGGTAAACTGGCAATTGGCTTTGCTGTGAAAACATATAATAATGCACCTTCTGTCTTAGAAAAATTAAAGAAGTCTATATTTCATAAAGAATCTAAAAAAAATAAAGATGCCAAAACTCAGAAGAGACATCAAAAGGTCTTCAACGACTGGAAGAAAAAGTTCCAAATTATTTGTGAACATATTCACAACAGAAGGAAAGACTTATTTGAAACTCGGAGTACTTTAGCCAAGGTCTTATTTGCTCCATTTCTTTTTCTTCTGATAAAACCTTTGTTCAAGCACAGGTATAAAAGGCTTTCAAACTCATCAAATCTCCCTTTTAAAGAAATTGTACCACTATCAGACAAAAGCTATCAATACAATGAAAAATGCAATGGTTGCGGTGTTTGTACTAAAGTCTGCCCTGTAAATAATATTTGTATGATTAATGAAAGACCTGTATGGCAGCATCACTGCGAAAATTGTTTTGCATGCTATGTCTGGTGTCCGAATGAGGCAATCTATGGAGATATTGTGTCTTATGCTGAGCGATATCATCATCCTGATGTTGTAATATCTGATATGATAAAACAATCCAAAATAATATAAAAGGAAAAAATAATAATGAAAAAAGAAATTAAATGGACTATGATTGTTGGAATATTACTTCTATTTTCGCTTGTTTCTGGTGGAGCTGCAGCTATCCTTGTTGAAGGATTAATTTATGATATAATCTATGCGATCCATAAGATAACATCTGTTCTGACTGGTATTTTCTTTATCCTGTCAATTCGATATCATAGAGAAGAATAAATCTTAATGTAACTTTTTTTTTTATGGTTTAATTCAAACTTCTTTTGTAAAAACGTCTTGACCTTTAATGAAATAATATACCATGAAAGGTCTATAAGATTAACCAGACTATATAAATTAATACTCCTATAAGAGTCACAATATATTCTCCTATAATAACCGCAATTTTTGAACTCCATAAACCAAGCCCGATTTTACGTGAATTTTGAAATAATATGGGTTTTCCTGTATCATTGGGATAGGCATATGTCATTGGAGATGCAATAAAATCCAGACACCAATGGCTAAACACAAAACCCCCTATAATAAGTGTCATATAGAGGTTATTACTAATCATAAACGTGAGGAACGTTGCACTTACGGTCCATACTACTGCCATGAATAAACCATGGGAATAGGGTGCGATGGGGGCTTTCTCTTTTGTGGGCATTCGCTCAATCCCGAAAATCATTAGAACTATACATATAATGTCCAATAACTCTGTAGCAATTAGTAAAGCCCAAATTGGAATACTTGGGACTAATGGCTGCAATAAAAACGCAATTCCAATATGAGTTAATCCAGGCATTTTCACCAATTCATTATTTTTTGCTTAATTTCATGTCTTATGCTTTATTAATTTGACTTTTTTTCAAATGTCTTATATAATGAATATAAATAACAAGTCCTACTATCATCGGACCAATTTCCATTATTAATAGACCGATTATCAAATCAATTTGGAAATCAAGGAGTAATAGTTGTGAATCATTAAAAAGTAGAGGGATTCCATTACCTGTCATTGACCATCCAATTAAATCAATAACCCAATGACTGAACACAAGCATTCCGATTACAACACTCGTGTTGATAATATCAATACTGGTATTTATATCTCTCTTATTATTAAGGTATTTTGTGATAAATACAGTAGAAAAAAAAGCAACAATTGACCAGATTAAACTCATAAATAACCCATGAGTAGTCCAAAGAGGAGCAAATATGAAAAAAGTCATTGCTAATAGATCAATGAACATCGTACTTACTACCAGTATCCAAAGTGGGATTTGTGGAGTAAATCGCTTGATTATGAATCCCAAACCAATATGACCAAATACACCCATAATAAGAGAATATAGTTAAATCATATTAAATTTAATATAGACCAATTTTTAAATAAAAAATAAGAAGAAATTAAGCCCTCTAGCGCTTCTATAGAAAAATTAAACGGATTGACGTGAATCCTTCTGACAATTTGGACAAAAAAAACTACGCCTTCCCGAAATGTCAAGATAATTTAATTCTTTATTACAAATTGGACAGTGTTCCTCCTTTTTTCGGTGAGGAATAATGAAATTTTTTGGATAAACACTAAGATCCCCCTCCTTCTCAATACCGAATCGTAGGACATCTTTAATATTCACAAATAGCTCTTTAACTTTTTCCTCTTCTAAATCGTCTAATTTAGATTTGGGATGCAATTTTGTTCGAAACAGAATTTCATCAGAATAAAGATTTCCAATCCCTGCAATAATACTCTGATTTAATAATGCATTTTTAGCAATCGCAGTTCTATGTCTTAAAGCTCCTTGAAATTCATCAAGGCTCATTTTAAAAGCATCGGGACCCAATTTTTTCTTTTCAACAAAATCTTCTATAGTTTCAGCTACTTCAAGTCTTCCAAACATTCTAAGAGAAGTATATGCTAGATTAAAACCATTCTCAAATTGAAATATAACTTTGCTGTATTTAGGTTCTTCATCATTTTTAGAATAATACTCCAAATCTCCAGTCATACCAAAATGCATAATAAGAAATTTTGGCTTAAGATAAACAAAGAGATGCTTTCCATGGCGGGATGTTGATTCAAATTGCTTGTTTATAATACTTTTTTTAAAAAAGTTATCATTTGAATTCAAAACCCTATTATCATTAATTTTAACTTTAGTAATAACTTGCTTTAAAGATGTCGTATCTAAATATCGTTTGAATGTCTCAACTTCTGGAAGTTCTGGCATGATAAAAGAACTTAGAGTTTGTATAATTCAGTCGTAAGGTATCTTTCTCCTGTATCTGGTAAAAGCACAACTATATTTTCTCCTTTTTGAAAATCTTTTGATGCTTCATATAATGCAGCCCACGCATTTGCTCCTGAAGATATTCCTACAAAAATTCCTTCCAATCTTGCTAGCTTTCTAGCTGTATCTAAAGCATCTTTGTACTCAACTTTTATTACTTTATCATAAATTTCTGTATTCAACACATCTGGGATGAAGCCTGCACCAATTCCTTGAATTTTATGAGGTCCTGGGTTACCTCCAGATAACACAGCTGAATCCTTAGGTTCTACCGCATAAACCTTCAATCTCGCGCCAACTCTGTCCTTTAAAATCTCACCAACTCCTGTAATCGTCCCTCCAGTTCCTACACCTACTACAAATCCATCAACTTGACCTGCCATATCATTAAAAATTTCCTTAGCAGTAGTTCTTCGATGAATATCAGGATTAGCTTGGTTTTTAAACTGCTGCGGAATGAAGATCTTACCTTTTTCTTTTGAAAAATCTTCAGCTTTTTGGATGGCAGCTTTCATACCTCCTGAAGCGGGAGTTAATTCTATTTCTGCTCCATATGCTTTCAGAATTTGGCGTCTTTCTACTGACATACTATCAGGCATTGTAAGAATTAATTTATATCCCTTTGCAGCACAAACTAAAGCTAGTCCAATTCCTGTATTTCCAGATGTAGGTTCTACAATAATAGTATCTTGAGATATCAAGCCCTCTTCCTCAGCTTTCTCAATCATTGCCATAGCAATTCTATCTTTCACACTACCTCCAGGATTAAAATATTCCAATTTGGCATAAATAGAAGGCTCGATATTCTCAGCGATTCTATTTAGCTTCACTAATGGTGTTTTACCTATTGTTTCTATTACATTATTAAATGCTCCCATATTCTAAATCCCCTCTCCGTATTCTCCATAATATATTTCAATATTATCTTTTCTCTTTTCTTTTTCGTCAAGAATTCTATCCTCTAATTCTCTTATTCTATTATCTAAAGTTTTT
The DNA here is from genome assembly GCA_019058425.1 of Promethearchaeota archaeon. GTDB lineage: Archaea > Asgardarchaeota > Lokiarchaeia > Sigyniarchaeales > SOKP01 > Loki-b32. The sequence continues at coordinate 60,440 of JAHPYZ010000004.1, read as the reverse complement.
ATTGTAAGTGTGAGAGGATCTGGTAAATCACCATGACGTAAATCTATTTTATCAATTTTACCACCCTCTCTTGAAACAACTTTGCCTGGTACGCCTACCACTACTGAATTTGGTGGTACATCGGTCACTACTACAGAATTCGCTCCGATTTTCACATTGTCTCCAATTTTTACAGGGCCTAGTATTTTTGCTCCTGTACCTATAACGATGTTATCACCTAGGGTAGGATGCCTTTTTACAGGAGCAATATTAGTTCCTCCTAAGACCACTCCCGAAAAAATAGTAACATTATTTCCAATTTCCGCAGTTTCACCAATAACACAGCCTGTCCCATGGTCTATAAAGAAATCACTTCCTATTTCAGCCCCAGGATGGATTTCTATGCCGGTCAGCTCTCGTGACATCTCAGACATGTATCTAGGGATAAATGGCATTCCAATCTTCCAAAAAAAATGCGCGATACGATATAAAAGAATCGCCTTTATCCCAGGATAGCTTGTCAATACTTCTATAAGCGATTTTGCAGCAGGATCTTTGTAAAAAGCAACTTTAACATCTGAAATGAAAAAATCTAATATTTTCTGTAAATATATATCACATTCTGAATGATTTAAATCAGTAATTTGGAAATTTAGGCCTAAAACACATTCAGCACAAAAACCATTCTCATTTTTACCTTCTGTACTAATCTTTTTACCACAACTCAAACAATGGAATAATTCTTCTTTTTCCATTTGAACCAATTTAATTTTTATTGAACCAAAAAAATTTCTACTATTAATAAATATTATTTTTGTAAATTTCAAAAAACTTGTTATTATAGATAATAAATTAAGAAAATCTGGATTATTTATGAATATTTTTTATGAGAAGTATAAAAGAAAAGGAGAATATTTGTGATGAAAGATTGGTCTATTTAAGTTTCATATAGAATTTTCCTTTCTATATAATAAAATAGAATGTATTTTTAATCTAATTAAACAATGAGGTTAAAACCATGAAAAAGATTTGGATAATTCATAACTCTGAGCATGGAAATTCTGAGAAGATTTCAAAACAACTTGCTGATGGTTTGAAAGATGAATATGATGTTAGTGTAGGTAGTATTAGAAATACTAACCCGGAAGTTATAGCTAAAGACGAACCTTATGGCTTGATTATTGCTGTTCGAATCCTAGCATTTTCATCCGATAAGGAGATGAGAAACTTTGTCGACAAATTAGATGGTGTCATAACTAAACCATTATCTAAAGTCGCCTATTTTGCTACTCATGCTTTAGGTTGGAAAAAGATGTTCATAAAAGGAATGAAAAAGACTCTTGAAAAAGTTGGATGTGTTGAGGAGATTTGCCCTGAATATCTTGAAGTAAGATTGCAAGGAGCTGAAGGCCCTACTAGAGAAGGTGCAGATGAGAAAATCTCAGAATATCTTATTACATTAAAAAACTTTATGAAATAAGACAACTAATAGTAATTCTCATCAAATTCTATTTTTTTTATTAAGGTTTAAACGATTTTATAATCTTCATCTTCCTCAGGAACTTTCCCTTTTTGGGGATAGATGCGATGACGATATTTCTCGTCTTTCTTTAGAACTACACCATATTCCTTAACATCATCATCATTTTCTTCAGATTTCTTATTTTTCTTAGTTTTCTTTTTCTTACTTTGCTTATTCATCTTATGTTCTTACAAATAATTATCCCTTTTATAATTAGTTAAAGATCAGAGAAATTACGACTCTAATTACGATTTTATAAATTATAATTATAACTTTTTAGTAATTTAATATGGTTATTTTTTATATGACAGAGCTAAAAACTAAACCTAATGAGAAAAATGTCAGGGAGTTTCTAAATAAGGTCGAAAATACAAGAAGACGCGAGGATAGTCTTGAATTATTAAAGTTAATGGAAGAAATCACTCAAGAAAAGCCTATTATGTGGGGGGATAGTATCATTGGATTTGGAAGTTATCATTATAAATACAAGAGCGGTCGAGAAGCAGATTGGTTAGCAACGGGATTTTCCCCTAGAAAACAATCACTCACAGTGTATATAATGGATGGTTTCGAAAAATATGATGACTTACTCGGTAAATTAGGAAAACATAAAACGGGTAAATCTTGTTTGTATATCAATAAGTTGGAAGATGTGAGCATTCCTGTTCTGAAGGAATTAGTTAATGAGTCGATGAAATACGTAAAAGAAAATTTCGATGTAAAATAATTATTTTTAATATTTTAATCAAATCTAATAAGGACAGCTTGCATCACTTTCTAGCCAATCTCCAGTTAATCCAAAAGCTGTTAAACGACATCCTCCACAAAGCTTTCGCATATTACAAATTGAACATTTACCTTTAACATTCCATCGTTTTCTAATCTTATTCAAATCAGGATTATGAATCCAGATATGTTCCAAACCTTTTTCCAAAATATTACCTAACTTTATATTACCTGCAGGAGCACAAGGAATAACATTTCCATCACAATCTAATCCACAGTAAAATAATCCTGTGGCACATCCACTAAAAAATCTAGTAAGGCGATGAATAAAATTTACTGTATCACCATTGAATAAACTCTGATACTTAGCTTCATGTCCAGTTAATATTTCACATAAAGGATATATATTTCCATCACTCAAATCATGACAAGTTTTACTAAAGTATGGCATTCCCCTTCCGAGAACTTCCAAAGGTATGTTATTAGTGGTATTTTCTATAAACTTTTCAGCCATGAATTTCATGACAATCCGCTTATTGTTTTTACTAATATCATGTTCCATGTAATACTGACCTCTCCCAACAGGTAATATTCGGGAAACGTAATATCGAGTAATACCTAAATCTTTTACAAACTCATAAATCTGCGGGATTTCTTCATAATTAAAATCAGTTAACGTAGTGTTAATAATTAATTCATCAAATTTTCCAAACTCAACAGCATTATTTATTCCATTAATAGCCATATCATATGCCCCTGAAACATTTCGTAATGAATCATGTTTACTCGCAGAAAGACTATCTAAACTTATTGAAACACTCCGTACTCCAGTATCATATATTTTTTTACATATATCCTTGGTTAACAATGTAGCATTTGTAGATAATGAGGGATAAATATCTTTATTTTGAGTATAACTCATAATTTCCAGTAAATCCTCTCGTGTTAAGGGTTCACCACCACAAAAATTCACGGTAACAACATCATTAGCTGCTAAAATATCAATTACTCTCTTAGCATCATCTGTAGTTAGTTCATTTTTGGATTTCTGATTATAAGATGAATCTGAAAAACAGTGAGAACACTTTAAATTGCATTTCTTTGTGTAATTCCAGACGACACTTAAAGGTGCTCCAGTAACAAATGGTATCCTTAAACCAAATATAGCAAGTCCTTTAAATATATTTTTTAATACCTTACGAAATGAGGTATTTGAACATAAATTATATAAGGTTTGAGCTTCTGTTTTATTAAAAGACAGCCATCTAAGCATCACAAATTTAAAGATCTTTGCTTGAGTTCGACAATTGAAACAAATATGGTTGTTCTTTTTAAATAAATAGTCTAAAATTGAATCAAATCGGTTAGATCCACATTTAATACAATCCTTACAAAGATTTCTTCCAAAACTCTGCATTAATTGTTTAAATAGAGGAAAAGAAAGTGGATTTACCATGATAATGATATTTATTGATTTATTCTTATTATTATTTGCTGTTCTTTTGACAGATTTATTAACAATCTATATTGCTTTTAAAATCTATAATCATATTTGGGCATGTCAAAAATCATGTGAAATTTGGGATGATGGAAAAATCTTCCAGAATAAAATTCTTGATGATCAAATAATACTAACTTAAACCTTTTTTATAATAAACCTAAAATGTATTCTCAGATTATTAAGTAACTTGTCGTTTAATCTATTATAACTTATAACTTTATTTGGTAATTATGGAGATATTTAAATTTAATGAATTTAAACCATTCAAGGAAATTATTAAAACCTCTAGACCCATTATCAGAAAGGTATTAGATAAGCATTTTACTGAGACAATTCATGATGAAACAAGAAAAATTGATGAAATCAGATTTTTTTTGAACATTTTTAAGTTTGTTACCAAGAAGTGGAATGTTGAAATTTTATATGAGCTTGAAATTCATAATGGATTAACTTTTAATGATATTACACGTCATTTAGAAAAGATTTCATCAAGATCATTGTCTGATTGTTTAAAACAGCTTCAAAAACTTGGATTAATTAGTCGAACCGTTCAGGATACGCATCCTCCATCGGTTCTGTATGATCTTAGTAATAAAGGTAAAGGTTTTGTTGAACTCTCGTTAATTTTGATATATTATCTGGCTAGAAAATCTGAAGAAGGATAACCTTTTCTCTTAAACTTAAGACTAGTGTAAAAAAGTAAAGTATCTTTAAAAAAATTCACTGGATCCTTTATATTAATGCGTTTTCTTTCTATTATTAAGGAAATTTAGACAATTCGATGATTAATTATTGTTATTAAAAGAATAGTTAAAAAAATATATGAATCTAAAAAATGAAAACTCTTAAAGACTCTATTGAAATTAACACAACTAAAGAAATTATATGGAAGTGGCTCTTAAAATTCGCTGAAAACTATTGCGAATGGCATCCGTCTCATATAATATCTTTTTGGGAAAAAGGTGAACCAAATAAAGTCGGCTCAATTTTATATTCTGAGGAAAATATTGGAGGAGAATTATTAAAAATACGAGCGAGACTGACAGATCTAATTCCCTATAAATCATATAAATATAAAACGCTAGGATCTCTAAAGTTCCTTCTGATTGGCGGTTCTTTTGAAATTGAAAATTCTGATAAAGGTGTAATTTTCGCGGCTACATTAGATTTTCGGATGGGAAAATTTCTTTCCAAAATTGCTAAGAAAACAATGAGAAAAATTATTCAGCATATGATTGAAGAGGGTGAAAACTTGAAATTAATCTTAGAAAAGAGAACGAAATAAAAATCTTAAAAATAATTTAGGAGTGGAAAATTTGAGTAAAGAATTTGAGAAATTTGAGGAAACTAAAGGATATTATATAGGAAATAAAAAAAAAATTATCAAACAATTTAATTCGTTGGTTAAAATTGTAGAAGTATTATTTTCATCAAATTTCGATAAAGATCTTATCAAAAATATTACAAAACAGGCTTATAAAGAGCTTGAGATCCTTCTTTCAAGACTTCCTTATGTTGGAGGTGATAAGTCACCTTTCACTTCTTTGATGATTCAATCAGCAGAGACGATAGCATTTTATAAAGCTTGTAAATCCCTCAATTTATCTGAACGAGAATTTGGAAAAATAATGTATGATATTGCTGAAAATTATGCCCGATCTATATCACCAGTTAAAAAATGGTTATATCGGAAAGCTATTTTCTCTAAAAAGATGAAGAAATATTGGAAAAATTGGATGTTAGAGAGTCAAAACCTTAATTATCCCGAGAACTGGGTCGGTAACTTTAAAGAAGGTGAAAAAAATAAATTTTTTAATTATGGGTTTGACTTTACTGAATGTGGATGCCTTAAACTCCTTGAAAAAGAGGGTGTTAATGAAATTGCTCCTTATGTATGTTTATGTGACTATGCTAGAATGCGAGCGCTTGGCGTGGGGTTTAAAAGAACAAAAACCATAGCTGCAGGAGCAGAAATATGTGATTTTCGATTCATCAAGGAATATCAAACACCTAAGGGATGGCCTCCCGAGGATCTTGAAGAGAATATGAGCATATTAGAAAAATCCCAGGATAATATTTGAAGCTTTAAATCCTAAGACCTAATTTTTTTAAAACTCTTTCACTTTCTTCAGCTAAATTATTCCAAATATCAAACCCAACGATATTTATCCTCAACTTAAGTTCTTTAATTTGGTTTACAAGCTCCGCTATAAAAAACCTGTTCCATTTTCACATAAACTAGGTATAAGATTTTTCATTTTTTCAAGTTTTGGATTTTCAAATTCATCTCTCAAACCTAAATCTTTAAATCTTTACAATATATCAAGAAGATTTATTGTTTTAGTGAATCCACAAGTAGGGCTGTCATTTGTAGCAATAATTCCTACAATTAAATATCCTGAATCATGATAATCGAGCATTTGCTGTACAATTTTTGTTGCTTCTCTATAACAAATCTTTTTATACTTACTTAACCATCTTCTTAGAAAGATTCTGATAATTGGAAACGTAAATAAGCCAATATTTTTAGTTATGAGAGGGAGATACTTATAAAAAGAGCCTCTTTTAACACGTCCCATGCTATCCTCTCGAGACAGGGCAGAGATTCTATCCCTATTCCATTTTCTATAATTGGGGATATTAACTCAGTTATCGCACCACTGCTAACGGCAATACCGGGAAATCTTAAATTTTGGTTGATTAAACAACGACTTAAGTATATTATTTTTTTTCCTCTTTTATCCATACATTACTCACTTCAGGTTTTTGATAATTCACCCACTCTGAATTAAGAACTTTTCTTCTAAGAAGTATAACATTTGATTATCTATTTTCTCTTTATTGATAATATTAATTTTAATAAGAATATTAAGATATTTTGAAAGAGTATTGATATGCATCTTAATCGCTCTCGATAGTTTCGTTTTCGTGATACCAATGTTACTATTTTGAAGGTAGTTAATTATCATCTTACTTTTTTGAAGAGAGATATAAAAATTATATTTAGCTTCTTGAAAATCAACTTTGGAGCTAAAATATATTTCATGCTTTTCTACAATTCTTTTCTTTATGAACTGAAATTTTATAAGCATATTTAGATGCCATACTGCTACATGATTAGTTATACTTAATTCTTTAACGATTTTCGTAAAGTACGCTCCAGGATTGTTAACAATATATTCATAAATGAATTTACGTGTTTTATTGTTTAAAATATCATTACTTGTTAACTTAGATCCTTCAATAAGGAATTTTTTTTTATTAAAGACAGTAAGATTGATTTTATCCCTTGATAATTAAGTTTATTTGAAGTTCGTCTAAGTCGGAAATTAATATATGGAATAATATCATCTAAATCAAACTGTCGATTACGACTTAAATAGTCTTGTACAATGTCTAGTACAACTTTTTCCTGTGTAAGTAATTCAATCGACATTTTGACAAAAATGCTATAAAATTTTCATTTTTCTTTTAATTTGGATTTTTTATTCATTTCTCTGAGAATCAATGTTCTTTCAAAAGGATTCAAGGCTAACATATCTTCAATAAATTGCTCTTTTTCTTTCTCTTTCAAGTCTAAAGTGTCAATCTCTTTGAAAAAATCGGCAGATACAGCAGTTAATTGAGGATTATGCAATTTTTCTTCAGAAATTTCAGATATGGAATTCAATTTCTTGGATTTCTTTAACTTTTTTCTTCTTTCATGTGCTAAAATAATGCCAGGAAAAAGATTCTCTTTGTAATGATATACGGAATAAGCAACACTAATACTAATGACACTAACGATAATAATTGTAATTATTGTTAAATTCAATGGAAAACCAGGTTGAAAAAGAGATTTTAAGATCCCTTCGACTCCTAATTTTGGATCATGATATATATTCAAGCCTCTTGGATAATTAACATAAATTTTTTGTTCTAATTCATCATCATCGTCAGTTTCAACAGAAGATATTAATATTTGGCTTTCATTCCCATCAATTAAAGCAGTTTCTTTCCACGATAAAAATCCTATAAGACTTTGATTTGACATGAATACTGACTTTTCATTACTTGCGAAGCCAAGTTTTTCATCTTCTGTTTCTTCTTTTTCCTCATAATCTGATTCAGATTCTAACTTAACATATAGTGCAAGTTGGGAAGATCCATGAGTAAAATTGAAGTTGTTAATCTCAATATCTATTTTTGATTGCGATGGTGTAATAAGACTACCATTAACTGCAGTAAATTCCTCAGAAAAATATATATGTGTTGTAAAAACTCCATCACTAGTACTTAACTTAAAATAATGTAGCGTTGTATTAGGTGATATTTGAATTTGAGAATAAAATAAAGGCTTAAACTCATTAATTTCTATTTCTTGAATTGTTTGGTCAATTGATTCATCATAAATGTTATTGCTATCCAAATCAACATACTCAATTAGTTTATGAAAAGCAACTGAGAATTCTAATTCTACTTCCTCGTGTTCTTCTCCTTCGAACTTGGGATAATAACGTAATTCTATCTCTATACCATCACTATCATTTCTAATTCTGAATCTAATATTGTCCTTTTGCGCCCCAGTTCGTAAAACTGATTGAATTTCAATTTCATCTTCTGAAAATTCAATATTTATATTTCTTTCATTCAAATATTCATATTCGTCATCAATACCATCAGAATCATCGTCGGAAGCCATTACTATCATTATGCTTATATTGAATAGGATGATTCCAAGGACAATAAATCCGAATATCAGCTTTCTATTTTTCATTTAAGTTTTCATATTATAGCATTTTTGTTTTTTTTTATATATTTTTTTTATAAATTATTTATTCTTAAATTATAATAGAGATCTTCATAGTTTGGTTTATAAAATTAAAAATTTAATGTAAATTAAAAAAAAAATGAAGTTTTGTATTAATTAGATATTTCTTTTTTTCTTTGTAATGTATATGATACCACTAATTCCTAGGATACTTGCTATTAGGATTGCTAGAACTCCAAAGCCAGGAATGCTTGTAGGTGATGATGTAAACAATCCTGCAATACCCAATTTTGGATCATGATATATGTTTGTACCTCTAGGATAATTAAGGTAAATCTTTTGTTCATTTGGTTCGATATCATCATCCTCAATTTGACTTACTAAAACATTTTTAGATACTCCGTCAATCGTAGCATTTTCTTTCCAACTAAAAAATCCAATAAAAGAATCACTCATAGTATATGTACTACTCTCATCCTCAGCATATCCTAATTCTTCGTCTTCAGTTTCATCTTCCATCTTATACTCTACTTCTGATTCAAGTTTTGTATATAATCCTAATTGAGATGATCCATTAAGATAATTGTAATTATCAATCTCAATGTCGATTTTAGTTTCACTCGGAGTTACTAATGTATTATTAATAATGTCAAATTCTTCTACGAAATATATATGGGCGGTAAACACATCGTCTGAAGTTGTAAAGATAATATAATGTAATGTTGTATCAGATGAAATATTGCTTATAGTATAAATTGGTGCTTTAAAGTCATTCAATTCAAGAACACTTATTTCTTGATCTACTGAATCATTATATATTCCGTCTGCATTGATGTCAATGTATTCAACGATTTCTCTAAATGTTACTTCAAATTCCAATTCAGTTTGTGAAGTATTTGAAGTAGGATTATAATTTGGTGTAAACTCGACCTTAAAACTTAGACCACTAGATTCATTACTTATTTCAAATTCCAATTTGTTTTTTCCTGTTTCAGCTACTAAAATAGATTCTATTTTTATTTTATCTTCCTGTATTTCGATATCTACTTCTCTGTCATGGTCATCTTCAAATTCATCATCAACTCCATCTGAATCGTCGTCTGAAGCCAAAACAGTCCCAAAACTAGCACCTAAAAAAAGAAATCCTAATAAAAATAAAAACAAAATATTAATTTTATTCCTTTTCATATAATCTCCTTCTTGTTATTTTTGATAAATTAATAATATTCCCTATGTTACTGGTATTCTGTTAGTTATTAATAGGTAAATGGTGTAAGGTTGAATTACATGTTTACAAGAAGGTTGAAATATATCAGTTAATTAGCAACTTTCTTAAAATTTATCATAGATTTTGTTTAATCGTAAGGAAATCAAACCTATTCAATAAAAAATACTTTAAAATTAAGATTCAATATAAATTTTAGCTTGATGGGAGAAGTACTAAAAAATATAATATATAAACGGAAATTATTTTAAAGATTTCAAGATCTTTGTATTCTGTCACATTGAAATACTTGATGAACAAGCTATTTCAACTTTTCAATAAACCTAATAGGTTATCAATTTTATTAAAAGTGTTAAACATTAACAGATTTTAGTAAATATTGTTCATGTGAAGTTTGGAATAAATCCCTTATTCGCACAGGCTGAAACCAGTAGCCTCTATCGGATAGATTTTGAATAAAACCATCTCCGACTACTTTTCTGAGAATATTTAGTGCTCCATTTACGTCTGCATTGAGAATGTAATTCGAACCTCTAAATAATCCTCGTTTTATCCGTTTCCCAACATATTTTTGATGTTTTTGGATAGTTTCTAAATCTAATGAGCTACATTTTGATGTGTAGGACTCATCAACCATATGTACTTTCATTCCTACAAGCTGAGCTTTATAGGTGATCATTTGTTTAAGTGTTTGAATGGGGACATTCACGAAATTTTGGTTATTTCGTTTGCCCATTCTGAGCTTGTGTTTTATATTTTTTAGTTCACCTACACAAATATTACCTATTTGATTTTTTAAGCAATAACCAACAATAAATTGAGCAGTCTTATGTAAATAATCCTTTACAACTGAGTTTCTCTTTATAGCAATCCTTTCGAGTCTAACAATCCACTTTAACTTCTGTTTGTCTTTGATAGAATAGAGTCTTGCTTTTCTTTTATTCCACTGCCTATTAATAGACTTTAAGATTCTCCCTGAAATGATAAGTGGCTTTGAATATCTGTTCTCTACCGTAGTTATTAAATTATTCAATCCGAAATCGATTGATAAATATCTTTTTGTATCTAATTTTGATTTCTTTATGTCTTTTTCATATACAATTTCGATTTCATAAAAGTTTTTTCTCGGTAAGATCCTTATTTGTTGATAGCACTCAAAATTTTTATTTTTATAGGGTGGTATAGATATTTCTATTGGATTTTCAAATTTAGGAAATTTTTTTTTAAAAAATTGAGACATTGAAAGAGTAATTACATTCTTTTTAATCTTGCTATTCTGGTTGGTAAATATAAGAAAATTATTACAGGCTTTCTTATATTTAGGTGGTTTTGGTCTTCCATTGAATTTTTTTCAACTTTTTTTCCATTCTTTTATCGTATTGAAGAAACTTTTCCAGTTTTTATCTAGTATTTTAAGAATCTGTTGAGAAGTTTGAGCTTTTAATAATTTATAATGGTCAGAACTTTTCATCATGAAATTTAAATCTTGATAACGAAGCCAATTCTCTAAATGAAAAAAATCTTGTCGTATATACCAATTTGCCGGATTATAGAGTTTTTTTGAAATTGAGCAAAGTACGTCTAAATGTTCAAACTTGGTATTTCTGAATTTTTATGCTAATTTCATTAAATTTCTTTATGGGTTAAAGGGTATTTAATAAGAAACGGACTAAGAAAAAACTAATTCATTATTTAGCTTTTTTATAAAATAATTCTTTAAACCAAAATAAACGATAAACCTAATATATATGGTATTAATATTTAGTAACTTGGTTTTTATTATTATATGAATAGAGAATGCGACATAACATGGAAAAAAAGAGAGAAAAAGTTAAATGTCCCGTATGTGGTTCAAAATTTATTCCAGAATCTTTTCATTATGAAAAGACTCATTTTGATGATATTGAATCAAAGGGTGAGCTTATAGAATTTCCAAATGGCAAACATCAACTTGAGCTTAAACCTTTTACCTCATTTCGGGGAAGTTATGTAACTTATTGTCCTGAGTGTAGATATTTAATAAAGTTTGCAGCAGAAATTGGAAGGAAAGAACTTATAGAAGATCCATCCCGAATAAAAAAACTGGTAGCAATAAAGGAATTTGGTAAGACATTTAAATACCAGTTTGACTCAAATGAAAAACCCTTTATGGATTATTCAGATTATTTTATAGAAAAAGTCGACAATGTTAAAATTAGTATTAAGAAAGCTTTGGATGAGGTAAATTTCGACCATTGGGGAAATTCCTATAATAAATGGAAAGAGGATAAATCTATTGATTCGTTCAAATTCTTAATTCACTTTTACACAACTTTAGTTGAATATTTAAACTCCCAAGCTGAAGATCATAATAATAAATCAGTAGTCCAGAAAATTGAGGAACTAAATTTACCTCAAAACCTTGAGATATTAACAAAAAATGTGGGAGAATTGAGAAATAAAATCGCACATGAAGCGTATGAGTTAACTGAAGAGGAAGAACAGCTAGTTGAGAGCACATTTACCCAATTTATGCGATATTTAATAATCAAACAATTAACTCCTTTAAAATTAGATAAAATTAAGATTGAGCCCGAATACGACTTTATCGATATTAAAAATGTAAACTTTGAGATTCAGGATTTTCTTCAAGTATATCTAGGTAATTTACTACATATTAAAGAGTTCTATACAGTATTCTTAGTTCCATTATTAGAAGAACTCGGAGTTAGTCCTCCCGATTAAGCTCCTTAATAACTTTTCTTGAATATAATTGAAAAATTTCGCTTTAGAACTTTGATTCTTACAAGAAAAGTAGTTTTTTTTTTTTTAAAGTAGTCACAATTTTAATTACAAAAAGAAGATATTGATCTAAATATATCAAATATTACTAGTGAGTCTTCCTCATGGAATGGAGAATTAAATATATTTTTAATTTTACAGAAGAAATAACTTGGAAAGGGGGTTACTTTCAATTTGGCTTTCACGATTACAAAGGAAATTCATATGTTATACGACATAGTAAGCATTGGCTTGGTGAATTAATTAAAAATGATGAATTTACGTGGACAGCGGGTTCTATAGATCCTAAACTAAGTGAAGTACACATTCCCTTTGATTTAAAAAATCCCATGTATATTTCAAGGTCCCCTATAGACGAATCATTAGCAATATCAAGTGGAGGAAATAATAAGGTATTCAAGTTATTTCCCGATGAGAAAAAAGTGGACATATTTATAGATATGAAGGAATACGGTGTAAACGATATTGGTAATTGTGTTTTCGATAAAGAGGGGAATATGTGGATAAATGAAATTACTGGATGTCGGTTGTGGCAATTTGATTCAAAAGGTCAGAAGAAAAAGGTATTAGGCAATGGAAAACCTGGTTTCCAAAAAGAATCTACTAACTTTGACGACGTCCAATTTAATTGGATTTATGATATAAGATTAGGACCAGATAATAATTTATATATACTCGATAGTCGTAATTATGCAGTTAGGGAGATTGACTTTGAAGAGGAAAAAGTCAAGCATATTGCTGGTACAGGTGAACCTGGTTATTCTGGAGATGGAGGATTGGCTAAAAAAGCTACTTTTGGTTCTAATACGAATGAAAAGTTTGATGGACCATGGTCAATGGCACTAGATAAATTGGGGAATATTTTTATTGGTGACACTCATAATCATGTCGTCCGAATGATTGAAAAAAAAAAAAAGAAGAGAGTTATAGCTACAATCGTAGGTAATCCAGAATATATACCTTCGTTAAGAAATTCTGTAGATGAAAAAGATCTTTTAAAAATAAACCTTCCAAAGATTTGTAGTATGGACTTTTATAACAATGAATTATTTATACCCGAATGGGATGGAGATCTCATTGTTCTTGAGAAAAATGATTAATATTCTTTAATTCTTTTTAAAATTCTATTAATAAAATGAAAAAAAAATGAAAAATTGAATTTGTTTTTTAATAGTCCGATAAGACGATTAGGAGAATTCCAAAAAGAGAAAGAAATGCTGATATAAATAATGTGAATGAAAACATCTCCAGATTATTTATTAGAGCGGAGATAGGTGTTTGAATTGCAAGGTAAATAAGAAGAATTCCTAAAATTTGTTTTGTATTTAGATTATTTTCTTTCATATTTTTCATCTTGTTTATTTAACTATTAAGATTTCATTAGTAGAACATGTTGACCATAAAACCATGAATATTAAAATTTATGGTAGATGAGATTTTTAGTCTAATTTTTATAGTTGCTTAATTTATGTATAGTTTATGGAGTTAATTCAAATCAAACCAATAGGTTTTATAGAAAGATTGTCACCTAACGAAGATGATAAAGATAGAAACCTTATTTCAAAAATAATAATAGAAAAAAGTTTGACAAAAGCTTTGGATGGTATTGAAGGGTTCTCTCATATCTATATAATCTTCTGGATGGACAAAATCAAGGATACAACGTACTTACATCATCCTGGGAAAACAGTAGATTCGAAGCCAATAGGTATCTTTGCAACAAGGGCTCCAATTCATCCAAATCCTATTGGTTTAACCTTAGTTGAGCTAATAAAGCGTGAAGAGAATATACTATGGGTGAAGGGACTCGATGCTTTAGATAATACACCAGTTTTAGATCTAAAACCTTATCCAGATTGGGAACATGGAGTTTGCATCATAGTAGATGATTTCCGAGTCCCTAAATGGGTAACAAAAAAGAGTTAAAATACTATTAAAGATAAATCCTTATTCAAGATTAATAATTAAAATAAAGTATATTTGTGTAAAATCATGACGATAGCAAAGGTTAATGATACTGAATTGTATTATAACGAACTAGGTTCGGGAACTCCCTTTTTAGTCATGCATGGAGGCTTAGGGATGGATCATTCTTATTTACGTCCGGCAATTGATCCTTTGGGTGATACTTTCAAACTGGTTTTTTATGATCATAGAGGAGTAGGCCGTTCTGGAAGACCTCCTATCAATACTATTACGTTTGAACAACTTGCTGATGATGCTGATGCTTTACGTGAAAGTTTAGGATATAATAAAATAGGAGTTATTGGGCATTCTGCTGGCGGAATGGTTGCCTTAGAATATGCTATACGGCATCCTAAGAACATTAATTATCTGATACTAATGGATACTTCTCCAGCATTTGATAACATGGAAGAAATTATGGCGAATGTACAAAAAAAAAATCCAACCTCAGAAATGATTGAAACTTTAAATGCTCCTGTTGATCCTACTGTAGAAAAATTTAAAAATCAATTCAAAATCCTTAACCCTTTATATTTCTATGACTTTAATTCTGAAATGGAAGAGATAAGTAATAAAGTAATAGATAAAATTATTTTAAATCCAGAAACAGCAGTAAGGAATGATATTTTGTTCGAGAAATTTAATGTAATCTCCCAACTTACTAAAATTAAAGTACCAACATTGATTTTAGTAGGTAAAGATGACTTTATTTGTCCCCCTTCCCAAGCTCAATGCATGCATGAGGGTATTCCCAATTCTGAACTATACATCTTTGAAAAATGCGGTCATTATCCCTTTTATGAGGTTCCAGATGAATTTTTCAGGGTTGTGCATGAGTGGGTTCAAAAGAGTGCATCCTGAATTAGAAGCATATTAAAAAGATTAATGATAATAATTCTATTTTTATTTGATTTACAATATTTTAAATATTAACAGCAAGATTAGATTTCTTTTTTAATGATATGAATTTAATATGGTTATGAATATCGCAAACGAGTTATTGTATCCCGCTCCTTTCTATAATTTCTTATCATATATTTCTGAATCTGATGTTAAAGGACCAATTCTCGATTGTGGTTCAGGTGGACCGAACCCAAAGCAAGCACTCTTTGTAAGATTAGGATTTGATGTTATGGGTATTGAGTTTTCAGAAAAACGATTCCAACAGGCACAAGAGTATGCAAAGCAAAATAAGTTAGAACTTTCTATGCAATTAGCCGATATGAGAGAAATTCCTTTTGAATCTGACCATTTTGGGCATGTATACTCCTATAATACTATATTTCACATGAATAAACTCGATATTAAAAAAGCTGTAGATGAAATGATTCGGGTCTTAAAACCGGGGGGTTTTTGTTTCGTTAATTTCCTTTCTGTCGATTCGGGATTTTATGGTGAAGGTGAAGAAGTTAATCCTGGTGAATGTATACAAATTGAAGGCGATAAAAAAATCATGCATACTTTTTTTACCGATGAAGAATCTGATAATTTTTTTGATAACTTGGATATCGAAATAATATTTAAGGAAAAAAGAATTCTACACAAGAAGTTTGAAGATGGACATGTTATGGATGATAGCTACATTGATTATATTGTTCAGAAAGATAAGATTTGAATTTAAAGTATCTTAATCAGAAGAGAATTTTATATTTTATATTGTGGAACCATTAATAAAAATCCATTTTAATCATATAAAACTATATAATATACCCTAAGGAGAGATAAATTTGATACTCAAAGAGGAAAAAATTTCAAATTCCAGAAAAGCTTTATTTGTGATCTTCTTTATTGTGTGTGCAACTGTGAGTATCCTGGTTATATCAGCTATTCACTTTAAAATATTGACAGAAATCCAACCGGGATATCTTTATAACGCTTATCTCATAAATTTCTTGTGGATGGATATTCTAATAGGACTTGGTATTGGAACAGCTTTATTTTTTATTATTGGTTTAGTCTTAAATTATTATTTTAAGCTAACAGAAGGACCCGATTCAATTGAATAACTCTTTCACAATGAGTTTTCCAACATTAATATATTATCAATTCAAATCTTTTTTATACAAGAGTGTTTTATCTTAAGTTATGAAATTAGTAAACTTTTTCATAGAATTCCGACTTAAGATTAAACAATACAAGTTAGCGTTTGTATTTCTCTTTTTATTCTGGTTGAGTGGTTTCCTTTTCTTTCTCATTACAGAATCTGGTCAAAATCTAGGGATAATTTTCCTATACTCGTTAACTGTGCGTTCTCCTATTGATGCAGGTGATTTTGCGAATTTATATGCTTTATTATGGCCGATATTATTGGAAGTCATTGTTTTTGGTTTTATCATTGGAGAATTACTCGAAAAGTATAATCCAATTATAACTAGCAGAATTCTTGCCAGCCACAAGAAAAATCATACAGTAATCATTGGATTTCATCATCTGACTAAAAGAATAATTGAATCCTGTCTCGAATGCAAAAGACCTTTCTGTGTTATTGAAGATGATGAAGAAGCAGTGGAAGATCTTATTAATGCAGGTCAACCTATTGTAGTAGGGGATGCTACTGAAACAACTAATCTTAAACTTGCAAACATTGAACAAGCGAAGGAAGTTTTTATTATTGTCGGAGATGTCAGAGTTGCTATAATTTGTACGGAAAAAATACGTAAAATGAATCCAAAAGTTCCAATTTATGTCCGAGCTTTTGAAGACCACGTGCAAGAATATCTCAAAGCACACCCATTAAATGCACATCCTTTTTCCACATCAAAATGGACAATGGAAAGTATTGAAAAATGGACAGCAGATAAGACTGGAAATGCTATTGTGATAGGTCGCGACAGTCTCACTCATCGAATTGCTTATCATATCTCTACACAACCTGAACGTGAAGTTTATCTTTTTGATGATGAACATGATGGTATCGAATTTGTAGTAAATGAAAGACTCCACATCATAAATGAATTTGCTCGCTTTTTAAGCGATTTGCGGGATCATGTAAATATGGAAAGTGTTTCGCAGGTATTCATATGTTGGAAACGGGATTCAGAATTTGATGAATTACTCTATCTGACGGCGAAACTTCATTTACGATATCCATTTATAAGAGTATTTGTACGGGTATTTGATGAAGAACTTGTAGAACTAGTGAAAAAGTATAATGCTAAAACTTTCTCGTCTTCTAGGAGGGCATTCAAAATGCTTCAAAAAGAAGTTCCACCAGATTCAGCAATTTGTTCAAGCAATACAATAAAGTGAGAACAATTTAGCATGTAAATTAACTCTAAGGATTTTATACTATTTTTTTATTGAAGTATTTCTATATAATTAATTAATTAATAAATCTTCAAAAAAGAAATCTAAGTTGAAATATATTAAAATTAGAGGTATAAAATTATGGCAAAATCTTCAGGTTTGGCGGTTTTAGCTTTATTAATCGCATTAGGCGCTTTGGGGATAGGTGTGTATCAATTGATTTTTGCTGCCCCTGCAGCGGGAGGATCTGGTGTTAAAAACACTTGGTATGATTTTCATTATGGTGAAACAACTACTAATCCTATATCTACAATTATAATCGTTGATCAACTAACAATAGACTTTACTGTAAGTTCTGGAGAATCGATTTATTTTCACTTTAACACTAGGGCTGAAGTTGCTGCTGGAGCAAATTCATATATACAATTCAATTTTGTTTTAGATGGTGTTAGATTAAGTGGTCCTACCTATCCTTGGTGGGTTATTCGAACCACTGCTGACAGTATTGAAGTACCCATTTCATGTCAACTTTCACTGGATACAGTTACAGCCGGAGCTCATAATGCAACAATCAGTATATTTGGAAGTGATAGTGCTAACAATATTTTTTCTAGTACATTAATGGTTCAAACATATATTCCTTGAATTAACCAAAAATTAATATACATAACTAATTTTTTTTAAATCCTTATTTCTTATTTTAATGAAATCAATCTAAATCTACTTCAGTTCCACATTTTTTACATTTTATAGCTCCATGATATAATTGATTTCCACATTTTGGACATTGATATCGGTGTTCCTCGCCTTCAACCCATTTTTTTGTTCCAAGTTCTCGCCATGCAGGAATAGCGCGAAGCATTACTTTTTTATCTAAGGGATCTGGCCAATTTGTAATAATTTCGCAAGGAAAATCCTCACATCGGTAACATCCTTCAATGTTCTTACTCTTTATACAATCTTTAATCGGACATTCTTGGCAAAAGTGAAATATAACACCATCAGATAAACATCCTGTACAAGCTATATCATCTACAGTTTTCGCTCCAAAATCATTAAGTGTAGGTAATATTTCTTTTTTGAATTCTACATTATTATCCTTATGAGCCTTATAAATCCTGCATACTCCACAATATAACCCACATGGCGCCAATAACTCCTTTTTTACCTCAGTCATTTTATACATTCTCCAATAACCAGACGTAAAATAAGTTTCTAACATTTGTATTTTTTTAATTTTTACTACATTTTATTATGATAATATTGTATTGTACAGATCTTATATAAATTTTATGCAATCTGTCCAGCAAAGTTTATATATTTTGAAATAATATCTAGAAATAATATACAAAAAATAAACAATATAAAATGATTGATAACTTAAATAAAATTATACTTAAAGAATACCAAAAAGATGCAAGTATAACCTATAGAAAATTAGCAGATAAAATTGGAGAATCTCCATCAACTGTATTTTCAAGAATTAAGCAGATGAAGAAGGATGACATTATAACTGGTATAGTTCCATTAATTTCTGCCGAAAAAGTAGGGAAACCAACTACTGCGTGGATTAAAATAAGTCTCAAAATTGAAACAGATTGCTGTGATTTTGCAGCAGAGATAGCGAAAAATGATGATGTAATGGAGGTTCACGAAATTGCCGGCGAATGGGATATTTTGCTAAAAGTAAAGGTTAATAATAATCTAGCATTGCACGATCTCACCAAGGAAATCAGTAAAATGCCAGGTATTAAAAATATGGAATCTCTTATTGCATTTTGTACCATAAAGGAAGATCCTAGAATTACTTTTGAGATAAAAGAAGACAATTCAGAATATTAGGTTTGATAAATCATATGTTGTATAAATTAAAAATAAATTTCCTACTATGTTAAGAGAGTGATATTTATGAATAATAATGATGATGTAATAAAAGATTTTTATAAAATTTTAGAAGAAAAAGGTTATAAAGGCAAAATTTTGTCTGCTGAACACATTCCGGACATACGTCATGATATTACCAAGCATCATACGCAAAATCGTTTTGATCCCGAATTTTATGATAATTATCAATCATTTTTTGAATTCAAAACAGATGTGGATCTTCCTCAAATCAGGTCTCTTTTTATAATTTCAGTTCCAGTGCCTCAATTTGAAGCTGTTTTTCACTGGAAGAATGAAAAAAAGTCATTGCTTATACCTCCAACCTATTTGTACGGGCTTAATATTGTTAATCAAATAACGGAGTTAGTTAATGAAATATTAAAACCAATGGGATATAAAGCTGTATATGCTCGAATTCCACAGAAAACTATAGCAGTGCGTAGTGGATTAGCTGAATATGGTAGAAATAATATTACTTATGTACCGGGAATGGGTAGTTTTCATCGCTTAACAACATTATATTCAGATTTTCCAACTGAGGAGGATAATTGGTATGAATTAAAAATGATGGACTTATGTAAGGAATGCTCCGCATGTACACGTAAGTGTCCAACGCAAGCAATTCCAACTGATCGTTTCCTTTTGCGAGCCGAACGTTGTATTACATACCACAATGAATTACCACCAGAAATGACCTTTCCAGAATGGTTCGATCCTGCATGGCATAATTGTTTAGTTGGGTGCCTTCATTGTCAAAAAGTATGCCCTGCTAATAAAAAGGTTATAAATTGGACTGAACTTGGACCTGAATTTAGTGAAGCAGAATTAAGTTTAATATTAAAAGGAGAAAGTTTAGAAGAACTCCCTATAGCAACTAAAGAGAAAATAGTGGAATATGATTTAGAAAATTATTATGAGGTTCTTCCCAGAAACTTAGCTGTTTTTTTTAAATAATCCTCAAAGGAACTAATATATTTAGAAATTATTAACAAATTTTTTTGCTAGTCCAAATTAAAAAAATAAAGATTATAGATTTAAGGGGACAAAATCAATCCCAATAGATCTTTCAATTCCATTAAATGCTTCTAGCATATAATTTCCTAGATAATAAGTTTTAGATGTAATAAGTTTCCATCCAAATAGTCGGCACTGATAAACTTCCCAAGATATATAATCACGTATAATAAATTCCTTTACTTTCATCAAAGTTTTTGTATTATTCACCACTTCCTCTAACCCATAATATGCCATTTTCGCATTAGTATTAATAATAGAAATCGATGCAAGATTATAACCCACTACTTGTTTAAAAGGACCTATGAGAAATATTCCCAAATCTAACCACTTATGATTCTCTTCGATACAATTTTGTTCAATAACCAAGTTGTCGTAAATATAGCCAGATGGAAGAGAATAATCCATATTTGTAAATATATTGAATTCTTCTGGATTTCTCCATTCTTCTTCATGAAGTTGTTCTATCCAAGTGTCAATTTCTTTGGTATATACCGTTTTTTCGATCAAAGAAGTAATTGCTAAATTATGTTTAATTCTTAAATATCTTGAATTTGATTGATAATGAAAATTATTCTGAAAATATAAGAAATATCCAGTCATTCCTCCTTGATTATGATTAACAAATGACAAATTTGCATCGTATCGAATATCTAAATCAATTCCACTCATTAGAAAATCATCTTCTAAACAATATGGATAACTATTTATATGATACGGATTATCAGATGGACGATTATAACTTATAGAGGTGCTTGAAATGTTTGGGTCTAAAAGATAAAAGAGAAGACCTCCCATAGAAATTGTAAAAATTAAACAAATGCTTAAAATTATTTTGTTCTTTATCGACCACATTTTCTTAGCTTTAAATTTTCCTCCTATAAATAATTTATACTTATGGATTACACTTATGAGATTAAGATAAATATTCATATTTAAACTTTATTTTGGTTTCATAATAGGAGATCTTAAGTGTTTCTTCATATTCAGACGTTTTCTTATACAAAAACCAAAAAAGATATTGAAAAAAAGATAATTTAGAAGTTATGTTTTTGATTGATAACCAATACAATAGCAAAAATAGTAATTATACTGAAAATTAGATAAATAAATCCAAAAGAGATCCGAGGAGTTTCTTCATTGGATTCACTGATGTTTACAATAATACTTTTAGAATCTCCATATACACCAAATTCATCATAAAACTCAATCGTGTATACAAACATTCCCGTTTCTCTTCGATCAATCTCGATTTGGAGATTATCTCCTTCATTCCAGTTTGTCCATCCAATCCATACTTGCGGTTCTCCTAACGAATTGTTGACCAGAACACGATAATAACCATTAGGACCATCATCAGTTATAATCCAATCTATAGTCTCAGAACCCGATAATTGAGTCTCAATACTATCAACTGTATTGACTGATGGAGCCAAGTTTATTAAATTAATAAGAATATCCGTTATATCTCCATATACACCAAATTCATCATAAAATTCAATAGAATAATTAAATGAACCCAAAGTGGTACGATTGATGGGAATTTGCAGGTTTATATTATTAGTCCATACTGTCCAATCTTGGCAAACATAATAATTCCCAAGAGAATTATTTGCGATAACACGATAATAACCAGTAGGTCCATCATCATTAATAATCCAATCAATTGCATCTGAACTATAAATTGAAGTACTAAAGTCCGCTAAAGAGTTAATAGTTGGAATATTTTGAATAATAGTTATGATAATATTGCTCACTTCACCATACTCGAGAAATTCATCATAGAATTCAATTGTATAATTGAATGAACCCAAAGTGGTACGATTGATGGGAATATGTAAATTTGTATTATCAGTCCATACCATCCAGTCTTGCCAAACATAATAATTCCCAAGAGAATTATTTACGATAACACGATAATAACCAGTAGGTCCATCATCATTAATAATCCAATCAATTGCATCTGAACTATAAATTGAAGTACTAAAGTCCGCTAAATGGTTTATAGTTGGCTTATATTGAGTTAAGTTTATGATAATGTCTTTTAATACACCATATTCTGATTGTTCATCGTAGTATTCAATTGAATAGTTAAATAAACCGAAGGTAGTGCGATTGATGGGGATTTGTAGATTTGTATTATCAGTCCATACCGTCCAGTCTTGCCAAACATAATAATTTCCGAGAGAATTATTCGCCAATACACGATAATAACCAGTAGGCCCATCATCATAAATAATCCAATCAATTGTATCTGAACTGTAAATGGAAGTTTCAAAATCAGCCACCTCTGAACAATTGGGGGGATCATTTACAATAAATACTCGAATTGATTTTGGAGTTCCAAATTGATTATTATTATCAAAAAATTCAATTGTGTAATTATATTCTCCCATAATGGTTCTATTAATTTCAATTTTATTTTCAAATCCCGAATTCCAAGTTTTCCAATCTTGCCAAATGTAATAATTCCCAAGAGAATTATTGGCAATTACACGATAAAATCCCGAAGTTTCATCATCATAAATTGTGCATGAGATATTATTTGAAGCATAAATCGATGTAATAAATGTATTTTGAACACTAATGGTTGGGATAGCATCTGCAATAGTTATAATTACACTGCTGTTTTTCCCATATAAATTATATAAATCTTTATATTCAATAGTGTAATTGAAATTCCCTACATCCGAGCGATTAATTGGAACTGAAAGAGCAGATCCATTGTTCCATGTAGTCCAATCTCTCCAAATGTAATTATTTCCAACAGAATTATTTGCCCAAACTCGGTATTCCCCTGAAGGACAATCATCTGTAATAACCCAATCAATCGTTTCTGTTCCATTTAAGTATGTAATTATTGGTGATAATTGGTTAACTATAGGGTTATTGTTCGAAATATTTACCAGGACAGTGTCAATTTCTCCATATTTCCTATAATAATCGTAATATTCAATAGAGTAATTATAATTTCCCGGAGCTGTCAAATTGATTGGGGTATTCAAATTAGTGTTATTATACCATAATGTCCAATCTTGCCAAACATAATAATTCCCAAGAGAATTATTTGCTATGACCCGATAATAACCAGAATGCCCATCATCAATAATAGTCCAATTAATCCTTTCTGTTCCATCCATATCAGTATCAATATCATGAGGATTATTTACTATAGGTGGTTCATTTTTTAGACATTGAGCATAAATATCATAATTTCCATCACGATAATCTATCCATGATATATAAAAACTTCCCTCTCTATCACTAACGATTTTTGGATTTCTCTGAGCATCTGAATATTGTATAACGACTTCACCATTTGATTGCCATTGGATATCTCCACTAGAATTAATTGATTGAATATAAATATCTGTAGATGTCGATGAAATATCTCTTTCATCCATCCATACGATTTGCGCCCCTCCAACTCCATCATATGCAATCGATTGTAACCGCTGATCTTCAGCAGCAACACATATTGGGACCCCGCCACTATTCCACATTATAGTACCTAAGGCGTCGACCTTCTGTGCGTATAAGTCATCATCATCAGAGGCAGCTTGCGGATTATCTACATAAACAAAAATAGCACCTCCCGCTCCATCTGAACAAATTTTTCCATAGTACTGATTATTATTAATTCCTTGTTCTGCTGCTACAGCAATTCCTCCGGGTCCCCATAAGGCAGTGCCAGAAGAATCAATCCGCTCAGCATAAAAATCATAGTTTGAATTTCCATATGTTCTCCACGATATTATAGCCCCGCCAAATCCATCTGAAATAATATCTGGGTAAATTCCATTAGTTGTATCTCCAATCCATACTCCATTAGTAGTCCATTCCGCATCTCCTGATGAATTAATTCTTTGCATATAGACATCATAATCCGATCTTCTATCTTCCCAAGCAATTATTGCTCCACCCTCACCATCGGAACACATGACTGGTTGGATTTGATATCCACTTAGAGAACAAATCACCGTTCCATTTGGAGTCCATTGGGTGTCTCCAGACGCGTTGATTTTTTGAGCAAAAATATCCTCATTTCCCGTAGCTATTCGTCGATCCCAACTAATTATTGCCCCTCCAGATCCATCTGAACATATACTTGGTACTTCCTGTGTTGTTGGATAATTACTAATTATTGTACCATTAGACTCCCATAAAACATCTCCTGAGGAGTTAATTCTCTGAGCATAAATTCCGTAATTTCCAGTTCGATGGTCTTCCCAAGTAATTATAACCCCCCCATCACCATCCTCACAGATTCTAGCTCGATATTGATCTCCATCAGAATTACAAACTAAAGTACCATTAGGATCCCATAATTGATTTCCATCAGAATCTATTCTTTGAGCGTAAATATCAGAATTCCCCTCTCTATAATCATACCAAACTAAAATTGCGCCTCCATTTTCATCTGATATACTTTCTATACCACCTTGATCACCAGTTTCATTGCATATGACTAAACCATTTGATTTCCAAGCAAATTCTACAGTAGAGGATTTCAAATTTAACAATTCTTGGATTTCATTATTTTGTATTCTATTATCAAGATTCTGGATACTTGGATTATGACTAAGAGTTGATATTAAAAATAATAGAAATATTAAAAAAGTTAAAATATATATGTTTTTTTTGAATTTGTACAATTTAGTTTAACCGAAAAAATAATTTGTTATGATCTTATTTAAATGATGGATTATTTAAATTAGATTTTGATTGCATTGATATCCATTTAATGAAATACTTAGTAAATAATTCTTTATAGCAATAAAGGAACTTAGTACATTATTGAAAGTATCTGAAATCTAAAATTTTAATTATTCAATTTGGATATGCTTCTTCTGTGAGTGGAGTTTCACATATTTTTGATCTTTTTAATAAAGTTACAAAGTCATGTGAGACACCACTTAAAAATTATAATATACATATCGAGAAAGAAATCTAAGAAATTTTATACAAAATTAGCTCCATTCATACCTACATTTCGTACACGATTTCTTTTTTGCATACATACGTCTTGGAGAATAGCTAATTACCTTGGATCTGTCGTCGATTTCTCTTATTGCAAATCCTGCAGCACCACAGTTGGGACATACTCTCTTGTTAATTCGAGGATCATCAAGTAGAGAAAACTTATCTTGAATTTCCTCTGAAAGAGGTTTAGTAGTATGGGACTCCTGACTTGGTGGAGCAGGTGGGGCGGACGGTGGTGTATAAGACTGATGACTTGGTAGAGGTGGAGGTGGAGTATAAGATTGTTGACTTGGAGTGGTAGTCGAAGCTGGTCGATGCATTAGATCTTGAATTTTAACAAGTAATCTTTGATTTTCTTTAGCAAGCTCGGCTATTTGATGTTCTTTTTCAGCCACAAGTGCTTGATAAAAATGGATTTTAGAAAATAGATCTGTTATCTGATCTGATAATCTATTAAGCGTGTCTTCATAATCAGAATTGGCATCCTCTGGATTGTTATACATCAAAATTTTAGCTCCTCTTTTTGAACAATATTGTCGCTTCTTACTATAGTACTTAGTTTGCTCAAAAATATAAATATTATTACATTTGAATTTGATACTTTTTTTTCAAGGTTCTTATGAAATATTTAATATATAAATGTTTTTAGATAAGAAATTTTTAAAATTTGTGAAATTTAAGAAGCCTTTTATTTCATTTAACTGGTTGAATCATTTATTATTCAAATAAATATTTTTTTTTCCAAATATCCAATATTGGTACTCACCACCCCTCTCCAATACACCCTCAGAGATAATCGAAAATCCTGCTCTTTTAACTAAATCTAAAGTAGTTTTCGGTTTAAAGTTACTCCAAAACATAGGAACACCAAAGAAAATGCTGGTTCCTTCTGATTCTAATATCCCTGTATTTATAAGTAAAATACCTCCAGGTTTAACTATTTCAAAAAACTTTTTAAATATTTGAAAGTGTTTTTCTTTTGGCAAATGGAAGAGTGTATAGACACTAATGATCCCATCAAATGTATTTTTTCCAAATTTAATATCATTTATATCCATTTTAATGAACTCAGCATTTGGTACATTCTCTTGAGCTAAAGTAAGCATAGTTTCCGATAAATCAATTCCAGTTACTTGAACTCCTTTTTTTATTAAGAAATTGGCGGTAGGTATACCTGCCCCACAGCCAACATCTAATACATGTGACTCTTTAGGAAGAAGAGATAAGAATTTTTCTAGTTCGCTATTAAACTTATTTATATCTCGATAATTATAATAATCCTTTGCGATTTTATTATAACCTTGCTCTACTATTTTACTTATTTCATTCATTATATTAAATAATGACTATTAATACTTTTCTAAGTATTGATAATAAATTATTATAAAGATAGAGTACAAAAATTATAGAAATTAATTCAAAGAGGTAAAGAATTTATATTTTTTAATACTGATTCTCTTTGATCTTTCCAAAATTTTCAGTCTTATTGTATTTCTCATTTTTTGATTGAAAATGGACTAATATTGGTGATTCTTTAAGTTGTGGTAAATTATCAAATAAATTCTTCTCACCATATATAATAGTTTGAAATACGAGTGGTAAGTGACTCCGAAATATTCTATCCCGCATACTCGCCCATCCAAATACAAATCCTCCACTCACATGAACGTAAAAATGTAATTCATAGTGATCTTTTTTTTTTTGCCACTCAGCTAATACTTCATCTCTCATAAAGCGAGTATAAAAACTTGATATTTGCTTCAAATCATAATCATTACTTATAGTCAAAAATAGATCCCCGGTTGAATCGGAATGAGTTAGGGTATATTTACGTGGTAATTTAAATATCTTAGATTCTACAGAGCCATGAAAAATTACATTTAGTTTTTCAGGATTTAAATCTGCCATTATCAAGTATGATATATTTAAAAAGGACGTTTAAATGTTTTTTTTATGAAATATTACTATAAACTATTTAAAACTGATTTAAATTTAAGATATCAATAAATATAAAATTATAATTTTATTAAATTAGTTGTTAGAAATGAATACTCTAAGAGATAAAACATTTTTCATTACAGGTGCTAGTAGAGGGATAGGAAAAGCTATAGCTTTACGAGCAGCTGCAGATGGAGCTAATATTTCTGTAGTGGCTAAAACTAAAGAACCTCATCCAAAATTGCCAGGAACAGTCTATACAGCTGTAGAAGAAATTGAATCAGCTGGAGGTAATGCAATTCCATGCATAACTGATATAAGATTTGAAGATCAAATTCAAGCTGCTGTTGATGCAACAGTTGACAGATTTGGTGGTATAGATATCCTTGTGAACAATGCTAGTGCTATTAATTTGTCCCCCACATTAGAAATTGAAATGAAAAAATATGATCTCATGTTCTCTGTTAATGTACGAGGAAGTTTTTTATGTTCAAAGTTATGTATCCCACATTTAAAAAAAGCAGAGAATCCTCATATTCTTAATTTATCTCCTCCTCTTAATATGGACCCAAAATGGTTTAAAAATAATTTAGCCTATACTATGGCTAAATATGGAATGAGTATGTGTATTTTGGGGATGGCTGAAGAATTTAGAAAAGAAGGAATTGCTGTAAATGCTTTATGGCCAAAAACTTCAATAGCTACTGCTGCTGTAAGAAATTTATTAGGTGGAGAATCAGCAGTAAAACATTCAAGAAAACCAGAAATTGTAGCGGATGCTGCTTATTATATTTTAACTAAACCAAGTAGAGAATGTACAGGAAACTTTTTCATTGATGAGGAAATTCTATATGAACATGGTATTACAGATTTAAAGAGATATTCAGTTGATCCCAATTCTAAATTATACACAGATTTCTTTATATAAAAAAAAAAAAATAGGATTTGTTAGAAATTTTTTTACAATTTCACAATCGTCCATTCATAATCAGTTGCGAAAGTATGAGTATAACCTGGTTGATTTGCTACTACCATTAGCACATACGTTTCAGTTGTTTGAGAGGCAGATAACTCGAAACTTGCTGTACCATCTTGAAATTCATCAAGTGCAATTGATACAATACTATCAACAACACCATCGCTAATAGTGATAAGATCTACCTCAAAATCGTTATAGTGAAGAGAGCTATCACAAGTCCATCCGTCATCAATAATCCAATCACTTGCTCCTTCGAAATCATCCAAGACGCCATTTACACTGACGTCATCAACAAACCAACCTCCTCCAATTGTATATGGATCAGTCCAATAGGTGAAGTAGATTTCGATCTCATGTCCTGCAAATGGTGTAAGATCCATTACTTCTTGATACCAATCAGTTACAGTACCAGTGAATGCATTCCAACATCCGTCTTCATAGTATCCCGTTGGTTCTAGATCCCAATCAGTTTCATCTCCAGGACAGTTTTCATTGTCTATTCCTTCATTTTTAGGTAATGTATCCACTGTATTGGTACCTGGAAGAGTACACCACGTATCCATTGTTAAGTCGTGAACTTCCACGTAACCATAATCCCAATCCAACTCGATATCATATTGAGTCATAAAGGTAAGGGTTGCGGTAGACAGTCCTGTAAGGTCGAAATATTGATGAAATCTATACCACGCCCATGCGTCTCCATTTGAAGACATTTTGAAATCACCACTATAGGCGTTAATACCAGTCCATTCATCCCCATTAAATGTTAGATCAAAGTTAGCGGAGCCTGGATGGTAATGGAATTCGATATAGTTTGCGGTATAGGGTAAAGTTGTGTCAATTCCACTTTTTGCAACTTTATCATATAGGTCAGGCGTAGCTTCCAATATTAGAGGGATACTAAGATCTTCAGAATCACTGGAAGGAATATCTAACTCATAGTATCCATAAACTCCATCTACACCGAGTGAAGTATCATCTAAATAA
Source organism: Promethearchaeota archaeon (assembly GCA_019058425.1). Lineage (GTDB taxonomy): Archaea > Asgardarchaeota > Lokiarchaeia > Sigyniarchaeales > SOKP01 > Loki-b32. The sequence goes on along the minus strand of JAHPYZ010000004.1, from coordinate 30,960 downwards.
TTCGCAAGCATCCAATCATGGAATATCTCATCAAATGTTTTTTCAGTTCGATTTACAAGAATAGCGCTCCACCCATCAATTCCATTCAACTGTTCATGTGTAAGATCCCATATTAACTCGGCGTCGCCGTAATGTTCCCACATGTAATATGTCCAGAGAAACACGCCTCCGTAATCATATAAGTTGCCTTGCCAGTAAGTTAATTCATCTAGGTGGTGGTTGAGGAGATACTCTGAAATGTGTCCAGGTGAGAATCCATAACCACAAACCCATTCTGCCAGAGTAGCGCATCCTTCATCTACCCATGACAATTCGTCAGAATCTACATCGTAATGAACAAGATGCTGAAATTCATGAGCGAAAGTACCATCATACTGGAGTGGAAGCGGGTTAAGGCCAAACCAAGTTTCAGTTGGAGTTCCAGCTCTTCTCCACCATTGATAAGTATCCATATGAAAAATGTTGGAATCAAATAGTTCACTTACGTATGACCAGAAATAACCCATAATGAACCATCCTGCTTTGTATGGGTCATAAAAGAGCCCATCCCGCATGTTGAAGATTAAAACTTGGATTTTATAATCCTCTAATGGACCTGGTCGATCTGCATATTCTCCGAAATGTGTAACAACACCATCATGAATATTATCATCGAATTCCTCCTTCATATTTAACAAGTCTTGTCCAGTGACCCAATCCATATATCCCTCTGGTAAGTAATATCCATCATCATCTGGATCTGGAGCTTGTGCTCTTTTTGCGGCTATTCCTTCAGAACTCCAAGGATAAGCAAAATACCAGACGTCATCTTCAAAATCTTCACCATTTGCTTCATAATAATCTTGGTATCCACCATCATGTACTTCGGGATTTAATCCGATCCAAAAATTGCATTTTTCCCCTTCCAAAACCATTTCAAAATCTTGATCATACATCTCTCCTGTAAAATCATCACTCACAGTGACAGTCCATGTATCTCCAACACCAGAAGTTTGAAGCATACTAGAAGAATAGAGCATACTAGAAGAAGAAGGTTTTTTATCTTTGAATAAGGATGTTCCATCAATACCCACATATTCTCGAATTTCTGGTAAGTTATTTGTGAACAACATCGATAATATCATCGAAACACTAGATACACTTAGAATCGTTATGAATATTGTTAATACAACAATTTGTTTTTTTCTCATATTTTAACACCATAAAAAATGTGTGTGGTTAAACAAAATTCAATGGATATAAAAAGAACTCGGGTATAACTTTCCCCATTTGACAAAATTAAAAAAAGATTAAATCAAAAAATTAGGGCTTATATACTCTAAAATAGTTATTCTATTGAATAAATGGATTTGGGATCCATTTTGGTACCCTTTTCTTGTAATTTTTGAATTCTTCTCCGAACATATTCTCAAGTATTCTTTCCTCAAAATTAACCATCCAATTATAAATTAAGAAGATGATAATAAACATCACAATTCCAATTAACGAGATGGATAAACATAGAAATGCCACATATATTAATAATATTCCAAAGTACATAGGATTTCTTATATAGCGAAGAATCCCATTAGTGATTAACTTATCAGATGGTTTGTGAGTTTTAAACAAAGTACGATGAGATAACTGTATGAATGTAATCGAAATGGCAAACACAATGATAAATAATACTAAACGAACTAAAAAGTGAACATGATTATTTAAAAATGTGGAAAATCTAAATATACTCGTATCTAAAATCCAAATTAGCATAAAAAGTATCGGCAATACTGTTTGATAAATATGTGAATTTGGAGCTTCTCTTTCATGACCTTCATGTCTTTTTGCAGTCATTTTATATCAGTTTTTTTAATATTGATAATTTAGATTTCTTGATATTTTATTTATTTTTTATATAGACCAATTTTTCATATTTATTTATAATTTTTTCATACTCAGTTAATTCATTCAAGCACATTTCACCAATTATTCTATTAGCTTTTCAAAGTTTTAAATGGTTTGCTTAATTTTCCAAACCATATTTTATGATTTCTTTGGTATAAATATTAAATGTCAACTCCCAATTTTCCCAGTAAACAGGATCATCAAAATAATTTAGAAAAGTTCGATATTAACCAAACGCGTGCTTTATTTACAATAATTCTTAGCATATTGCTTGATGTGTTTGGTTATACTATGGTTCTTCCATTACTCCCGAGTATTGCATTAGAACTTGGAGCACCAGATTTTATGATTGGAGTTTTAATCTCTTCAAATGCGCTTGCTGCTTTTTTTTTTATTCCAATATGGGGTAAATTAAGCGATAAATATGGACGTAAACCAATTTTGTTGGTTTCTCAAGCAGGAACAGGGATATCTTTCTTAATATTAGCTTTATCGAATTCTATCGAAATAATTCTAATAGCTCGGATAATAGATGGTGTCTTTGGGGGTCAAATTCCAGTTATTCGTGCATGTATTGCTGATATCACCACACCACAGGAGAGAGCGACACATATGGGAAAAATTATGGTTGGATATACATTAGGTATGACCTTAGGACCATTAGTTGGTGGATTTTTGGGAACAATCAGTTGGCGTTTCCCACCATATTTAGCTAGTAGTTTAACCATTATTTTAATGATATTGACAATAACAATAATAACCGAAAGTATGCCTAAAGAGAGAAGAATTGAAATTAAAGCGCAGTTACTGTCAGGTCAAACTAATCCAGGAAAAAATGCGAGTATTTGGAATAAAGAAGTGATTATTCGAATGGTTCAAATGTTTATTTTTTCACTTATAAGTTTTATATTTACTTCAAGCGCTGCCTTAGTAGTATTTGAAAGGTACAATGCAGGGCCTTCTACAACTGGATTAGTAATGGCTGTAGCAGGATTAGCTGTAATGATCTATGGTGGATTTCTCATAAAACCAATAATAAAGAAGGTTGGAGAAAAACGCCTATTATTTACAACACTTATTCTTTTTATTATTGTCTTCTTATTCTATCCATTTTTATATGAATTATGGATGGTTTTTGTATTCATTCTTCCCTATTCATTTTCAGTTGCTTTTACGAGACCATTAATCACTACTAATATGACCAAAGCTGTAAGACTTGATCAACAAGGGACTCTAAGTGGGTGGTCAACCAATTTTCAATCAGTTTCACAAATAATTGCACCTTTAATTGCTTATAGTTTTCTCCAAATGGGAGGAATTAGTATAGGTTTAATATTTTTAGATTCTTATCATTTGATTGGTTTCACCAATGTACTATTAGCAACATTATTACTCATATTAGGCTATTTAGACATTAAATATCATCCAAAATTGTATTCATTTGAAAAACTTAGAAGAAAACGGGAAGCAATGAAAAAAAGGAAACTGAAAGAAAAAAACAAAAATATTTCAAAATAAATGATACTAAGGGTTTTTTTTAATAAACTCTACTATGAGATTTGCCAGTTCGGGTCCTTTATCTTCTTGGACAAAATGTCCAGCATCTTTAATTGTTGTATGATTTTGTCCTCGAGCACCTGGAACGTTTTCTTGCCAATATCTATCTCCTCCTCTTGTGATTGGATCACTATCAGAGAAAGCAGTTAAGAATGGTTTATCCCATTTAAAATACTTTTCCCAGGCTTTTTTATTTGCTTGATGTTCAGGATCATTTTTAGTAGTTGGAACTAATGAAGGCATAATTCTAGCTCCAGCTTTAAAGCTGTCATCTGGAAATGGTGCCTCGTACGCTTTGATAACTTTCCGCGATAATTTTTTTACTGTTGCTCCTTGTATGATCCTTCCCACATAAAACTTGTCAGTAGTTCTAGAGAAATGTTGCCATTCTAAAAATGCTTTACTCAATTTCTGTTCTCCTGTGGGTAATCCTCCGTTCGATAATACTATCCTTTCAAAACGTTCTTCATTCTCAATGGCCACTCTTAAACCAATTAATGAACCCCAATCTTGACAAAATAAAGTGATTTTTTTGAGGTCAAGTAGATTCACCAATTTCGTTATCCATTCCACATGTTTATGGTATGTATGGTCGCTTTTCTCAGTTGGCTTATCAGATCGTCCAAATCCAACTAAATCAGGAGCAACCGTTCTGTAACCCACTTGTGTTAGAATTGGAATCATATGTCTATATAGAAAGGACCATGAAGGTTCACCATGCATTAGTAGTACAACTTCAGCGTTTTTCTGACCTTCATCAACATAATGAATTCTTATTCCATCAATATCCAAATAATTAGGTTTGAATGGATAATCTGGAAGATTATCAAATCTTTCATTGGGAGTTCGTAATAATTTCATAAAATTCTTCACTATTTTGAAAATTTAGATAATTAAATCTTAGATTTCTTTTAAATTGCATTTAATTTGTATAAAGTTAAATTTTGATGATTTCAGAGTGGTGAAATTAGTAAATAAAATTTGAGATCCATTTTTCTGATAAATTTTTCATCAAAAAGATAAAAAGCAATGATATCTTAATTAGAATTGTAGTGAATATTTTTGGTTATACTTTTTAACTTTTTCAAAATCAATCAGCTTTAAGGGACATATTCTTGAATCGCATTCTCAATCAACTAAGTAAAGAAAATAAAGAATTTTTTTCTTCTGAAGAGTTGAAAAATCATTGTGATGATTTATATATCGATTATAGGCGTACAATGGATTATCTTACATCTCGGGAACATTTAGTCCAAATTATTGAAGATATTTACTATTTGAAAAATATTAATGGAATTAGTGAAAATCAATCCAAATATTCAATTTTAGAATTTGTAGCGAAAGGATTAAAAGAAAAACAAATTAATAATTGGTATTTTGGGCTTTATACTGCCTTAGATATAAACAAAATTAGCCATGATCATCGAGATGATTGTCTTTACTTAATAAATGATCATATCTTAAAATCTCAGCCTATAAAGATTTTAGGTAAAGATTTTAGATTTTTAAGATTTAAAAATACTCTTTTTAATTTTGGCATTATAAAAAACAAAATCAGATATTCCAATCATGAGAAAACGATCTTAGATTTAATTTATTTATGGGAATTAAATCACATTAATGAAAACAAAATATTAATTGATGTTTCTAAATTATTGAAAGGAATATCTGAAGAAAGATTGTTAGAATATGCCCAATATTATCCCAACTCTAATCAAAAGATATTAAAAAATGCATTGAAGAAATCATAGAGTTTGTTTTTTAAATTCTTGATAGAATTTAAAAAGTCAAAACCTTTACGCTTTTATTTGATTTAAATATCCTACTAGTTTCCAAATATTAATAATAACAATAATTCTAACAATATTCCAATTTTCAATAACTTACTGATTTTTTTATAAATGTTTTTCTCTATAATACTTGCTAAGGTTAGAAACGTTGCCAAACCAATTATAATTATACTAAAAATATAAAGAAATACTAGTAGAGCTGAAAAATTGAAATCACTGAAAAGGGGAAGAATTAAAAGAACTATAGACAATATTTGGAAGATTAGAGGGAATTTAAGGAAACTTTTACCTATTAGTCTATCATTATGGGGAAAATAATTAATATTCTTCTCTTTCTCATTCAAACCTTTAGTTAATTCACGGGATAATTGTAATAAAGAAATCGAGATAAAAAGATAATAGATATGACTCGGGATTATAGATGTATTTAAAAAAACGCCATAAGTTATTCCAAGAGAGAAAATAAACGTGACTATTAAAATACACACCATAGGAATACGTCTCTTGTATTTATACCCATAATACCCTAGAGTACTCCAAAAAATACCAATAAACACGGTAAATAAAATAATAACTATATTGAGGCGATAGATAATCATGTTCTCGATTACATTTATAATGGTTAGAATAAAACCAATAAGATATAGTACTCCAATTAATATTACTGCTCTTTTCCTAGAATATTTACCATTATATGAGGGATTTTTCGAAATTTGTAGTAGTCCTATAATAAAAATTCCAGATAAACCAAGGAATAAATATGCTATTGGACCGTAAATAAGATTGTTTGTAAAAATTTCGACTCCGATTCCTAAACGAGAATTGAAAATACCAATAAGAGTCATTATACCTCCTTTTACCGATGGTTTTCCAATTTTTAGATATTTTCTTATTCTCAAACTTGTTAAATATCACCTATTCATGTAGTTTGATATAATCTTGAAGCAGAGTCGAAGTTAAGGATTAAGCTTTGGTTTCCAAATTGGATAAAAGTATTTTTGATACCAAACTCTTGATAACAATAATCATTATCAAATCGAGGATATGGGCCTAAATCAACATCACTACCATCTACAGTCATTGGACCTTCCCAAGCTACACTGATTAATCCTTGAGAGGGTGATAAATATCCTACACTATATCCTAATGCTTGTGGCTTGACATGAACTTGAGACTGCTGAAGATCTGATACAAATTGGGCAAATGAACCATATTCATCAATACTTCCTAACTCAACTATCCATAGATTTTTAAGACTATCTACTCGAAGCTCATATTCTGAAGCCCAATAAGCATCCATATAAGAATACAACCCAACATAACTATCCCCTGAAGCTCCAAATGTCCATCTTCCATGTTGTTCCCACTCATCAAAAGCCCAGCGAGGAAAGTAAGCATGTTGGTAAAATTTATTACCCGTAAAGAGATTTAAAAAGTACAAAAGAAGTTCTCCTTCTAAGGGTAATGTTTCTCGGTCATATTGAATAATCCCTACATTTTTATACAATGTAGCGCGGGGATTCCAACCTCCAACATATTCTTGTTCAAAATCCTTTGTAAGACCTCCAGGAGAATTGGTGTATACGATTGCGTTGTCATCTAATGAAGCTTGCCAGATATGTTCTTGATAACTGTTCATTCCTTTTTGATGATCTTGTGAACCAGAAAGCTGGTAAAATGGTGTTCTATATGTATAGGTATTTGAAGACTCCAAGCAAATACCTTGAGTAATTAAATTCAATTTCTCTGCATATTGACTAAGTGGAATTCCGTTCAAAAATGCAGCTACTTTAAAGAAATCAGAGATTAATTGAGGACCATACATATTATCTGATTTGATATTATATTTTTGCACTAAATTGAAGACTTCCCTTATTGTTTCTGAAGGTAAGACTGCAGACATCCCTAACCAAAACATAAGATCTTCTTCGTTATAATTTATATTGAATAATGGACCTTCATTCATATCTATACTATTACGTTCTTTATGTTCGTTGAATAAAGTTGCATTATTGGCAATATCTTCTAAGATGGGGGGAGGTGCATAGTAATCACTTGTAGCTATTGCAACTGCAGCAAGATTATGATTGTCATTAGGATTATGATCTCCAATCCCTAGCATAATCCAAGCCGATTCTGATGTACTATCTCTGGAAGCGGGAGATAAAACACTTTCTCCTAACTTTGACCTATCATAGCAACGACCGTGAGTTGTCGCATATCTCCCTTTATAGTAATTATTAGCAAAATCAAAAGCTATAACATCCATAATCATAGCAGCTTTGTACACAATTTCTAGATCTTCAGAAAAGTCAATTAAATTCACTAAAGCGGCAATGTCCTCAGTAAAGTAAGTATTTGAATGCCATTCTGAGAAACCAAATTGTGCTCGCCAATCAAGCCATCTCTTTACAAGAGGTATAGCATGATTTACATGTTCCAATCCTGTCATACCTGAGTTTACAAAAGTATCATTTGGAAAAAGTTGTCCTATTAGTAACTCCGCAGTATGAAAGAGAATTTGGTGATTTTCGGTATAAAAAATCATATCATCTCTAGTAGGTTCAGTAAACCAATATTTTGTTTTACCAAAAGCATCGATTATCTTATTTCTTATTGTTGGACTTAATATACTTCTATTAATATCGAGGTATATCAATCGTAATAGTGAATTCAACCGAAAGTCTAAACAATCCTTAAAATTATAAAGTTTATAGAAGGAGGATTCAAAACTTGCCTCACTAACATTCAAACCCAAATATATACGGGCAACTTGGGCATATACATCATCACTATTTTTACTATCATTCAAATATATACTTTGACGTTCTTTATATCCTTCTGTAGCATTAAAAGTCTCAAACAAGTCAAATGTACGATTGAAGTTTGTTCTCATCGAGAATTCCCATTGTCCTTGGCTTAATCTTGGTTTAGAATAATCTTGTTTATTGTGAAAAAATTGAGGCAAAATTAAAATAATAAATATAAAAAATAATTTTGGAAATTTTCTTTTTTTATTCAAACTTTTATTATATATCCCTAAAAGCTTATAAAATAAATAAAGCACAAAAAGAAGCAACACAATGCTATTAAAAACACTAAATGAAGTTAGGAGGTATAAGCTGAACCCAAAAAATATAAAATAGCCCCCCAAATTACTTGAAACAATAATTTTCCAAAATAATATAACAATACTTAAAGTTATAGTTAAACAGAGTAATTTGATAATTTTTTTTTTCTGATTCCTTAATATTCTCATTCGTTCCTAATATCTTAAATCTCAATATTTGATATAATAAATTCGTATTATTACTTAAAATAACTTGCACTACTAGTATTTATTGCTTATATTTTGTATCTCTTGTAGCACAGCCAACATTTTTCCCTAGTTTCATGAACTCAGAGCATTTCGAACATGTTATACAGACTTCATTTTTATCAATAATTCCATCTTGGAAAATCTGTCTGGGAAAGTTTGGATTCGCAAGTGCCATTCTTCCAAATGCACAAATGTCAACCCTTTTTTCATGTGCCATACCTGCGGCGATATAGCCTGCAAATTGGCGTAAATACGAAAACCCAGATCCAACAACTACCATATCATCTGGTAAATGATTTTTGACTAAAGTTGCCAGATTTAAAAGTCTATGTACCCCATATAACGGATGTTCAGGTGGTAAAATGCCTCCTTTTATTGGGGTATCATATGGTCGGGTAATTTGAGGTCTATAATGAGGATTTCCAGCAGAAATGTTAATCAATCTTACTCCTTTTTTATAAAGTTTTATAATTATTTCTAAAGGCTCAGTAAGATCTATTGGTGCTGGAAAATTATCATTTTCTACTTTTTTCACTCCAAATCCATTCGGGAAGGGTATTCCATCGTAAACACTCATTCGTGTGGTTAATATAAAAGTTTTCTCATTTTTTAGTATTTTATTTAACTTTTTTATAATATTTAAGAAAAATTTTGCTCTATTTGAAAGAGAGGCACCCCCATATTTGGAATTTTCTCGATGTCTTGAACTAAACAATTCATGAATTAAATAACCATGACATGCTTTAATATCTACTCCATCAAAACCTGCCTCTTTCGCCAAAATTGCCTTCTGTACCCAAATTTCCTCTAAATCCTTTAACTCATTATCAGATATTACAGCACCTTCTGTTTTTGAGAATTCTTTAACATCTTCTAATTCAGGATTATGATACGCTCTTATAGGATATCTTTTACCATCTCTTACACAGTATCTTCCAGAATGGTTCAATTGGAGAATTAAGATACTTTTATTTACAAAACCTAATTCTTTAAGAGTTTTATCAGAAATTTTCCTTATTGATGAATTAAACTTTTTAAATTTTTCATAATTGTTTTCTGATAATACTAATTGATGAGGATTTGAGCGGCAATCTTGGCTAATTGCTGTTGCCTCAAACCAAATTAAACCTGCTCCACCCTTTGCATATCTCTCATATCGTCTATATGTTAAGTCTCCAGGAGATCCATCTAAATTCGCATCAAAACCTTCCATTGGCTGAATTGCTAATCGGTTCGGTACAAATAAATTATGGACATGTACCCTTTGTTGTAGAATTTCTACTCTAGGATATATTGGAATATCTAATCCCAATTCAGCTATCTTTTTCTCTAAATCATTTAAAGATTTATAAGTAAATGGTTTAAATTGTTTGTAAGATGGATTTAAACTCATTAAATAATAATTAGAGAACCCTTAATAAAGAATTTTTCATTTTTTCTCTTGATGATTGATAATGGCTAAAAAGAAAATATTGTTATGTCAGAGAGGTAGATATTTTAAGAGAGATAAGACCTACTCTTATTTCAAAGAAATCTTGGATTCTTATGTTGTTGATAATTATGAGGATGTTGAAATTTTCAACAATAGAGACTTTTTTGACTATGATACTACGATTTTCTTTACTCAATTCGGCGAATTTACTGAGGAACAAGAGAAAAACCTATTAGATTTCATATCAAGTGGAAAAGGATTTATAGGATTGCACGGGGCTTCAGCTTCTTTTAAAGAACATCCTAAATATTATGAAATGATAGGAGGAAGGTTTATTGGACATAAGAAGAAACGTAATTTTGATATTAAAATTCTTGATAAAGAACATCCAATCACAAATGGTATAAATGATTTTATTTTTTTTGATGAGCCCTATAGACATGATTTCTCTAAAAAAGGTGATATGACGGTTTTAGCAGAAGCAAATTACCGTGATGATGAAGATCCTCAACCAGAACCGATTATCTGGGCAAAATCTTACGGAAAGGGAAGGGTTACTTTTTGTGCATTAGGTCATCAAGCAAGATCTTTAAAAAATGAGATCTTCCTTAGAATAATTCAAAATTCAGTAAAATGGGTTTTGGAAGGATAATAAAAACGGTGATTTTTTATATCTATTAAAAAAGCTGTAAAAATTGGAGTAATAGGCTGTGGATATAGTGCAAATGACTATAAATTAGCAACTAGATTTGTGAAAAATATAGAAATCGTAGCAGCTACCGATTTAAATTTGAATAGAGCTATTAGAATGGTAGGCAAAAAGCATGCTTATACTGATGCCGAAAAAATGTATCAAAATGAAGATTTCGATATTGCCTATATAGCTACTCCTCATCATTTACATAAATCCATGATAAAACAAGCATTTGAAAATGGAAAGCATGTGCATTGCGAAAAACCCGTTGCTCACTCATTAGAAGATGCTAGAGAAATTAGGGATTTAGATAAAAAGTATGGGGATTTGAAACTTGGTTTTAATTATATGCACAGATATGACCATAATTGCTACCGTTTAGTTTCAGGTATTCAAAATAATCATTTAGGAGAGGTTTATTATGCAAATTGCAATATTTTTTTCAGTAGGAATGAATCTTACTTTGAAAAAGGTCCATGGCGAGCTAAAAAAGAATTAGCTGGAGGTGGGACACTAATAACTCATGGTTCACATACTATAGATATAATGATATGGGCCTTAGGAGAACCTATATCAGTAATGGGGAAGATTGATACTGTAAAATTTAAGAATATTGAAGTAGAAGATGTTGGTTTTGGGATTGTGGAATTTGAAAATGAAGTTTACGCACAAATAAATGACTCTTTATTTGTAACACCTCCTATGAGTATTTTAAAAATAAGAACAGAATTACAAATATTTGGGAAAAAAGGAAGAGGCTATTACAAAGGAGTTTGGCCGTTTTCTTCAATTAAGTGGAAAGGGGTTAAAAAATACAAGATAAAAAAAGATACAAAAGGTATCTCCCATTTTGGGAGATCTGCAAAAGCATTTGGAGACTGGATACTTTATGATAAACCTTATTTTAATACAGTTGAAGAAAGCTCCAAAGTTCTAAGATTGATATCTGCACTATATAAATCATCTGAAACAGGAAAAAAGGAACAAATAGAAAAATTGTAGAATAATTATTTTATTTATTTTGTATAATGAATTGGATAGATTGTAGATCTTCCTTTTTTGAAGTTCCTCCCATATAAAGGGTATATTCTATCTTTTCAATTTCCCATGATTTCGATTCTTGATTATACCAAGCAAGATTTCTTGTTGGAACTTCGATTTTGACATTTTTTGTTTCATTAGGTTCTAATGATATGCGTTTAAATCCCTTCAAGAGTTTGATAGGGCGATCAATTTGAGATTTTTCAAATCCAATATATAATTGAACAACTTCATCTCCAGCAACATCTCCAGTATTTTTGACCTCTATAGAACCTATGATTCTATCATTATTTACTTCAACTTGGATATTGCCATAAGAAAATGTAGTATAACTTAATCCAAATCCAAAAGGAAATGCCAATTCATAGTTTTCTTTATCAAAAAGAGTATAACCATGATAATATCCATATTCAATCTCATCTGCATTTTTATCGAAAAAAGGTAAATCTTGAGGATCTTTAGGAATTGTAAAAGTCAATTTTCCTCCTGGATTCACCTCTCCAAAAAGGATTTTGGCTAACGCATTACCTCCTTCTACTCCAGAATACCAAGCCATTAGTATTGCAGGTACTTGATCTTTCCATTCTTCCATCGTGATTGCGCTACCACCAATCAGGACTACTATACAGTTTTCAGTTTCAGAAGCAACAGTCTTAATTAATTCAATATCTTTATCGTGTAAGGAAAGATTGTCTCGATCCCCACCGATTCTTAATTCTTTAATATATTCTCCCTCATCCCTCCAATTTAGTCCAACGATAACAACTGATACATCCGCTTCTTTAACTAATTCTTTTACTAGAGTAAGATCTTTTCCATTACTGCCAACAATTTCTATAGAATCCCCTAAGTATTTTCTTAGTCCTTTTAGGGGGGTGCTAACTTCTTTAACTGATACAGCGCTACTACCATAGTCTCCTATATTTTTAACGCTAGCATACTTTCCAAAAATAGTTAATTTCTTAATTTCATTTTTATCCAAAGGTAAAATTACGCTATCATTTTTAAGAAGGACCATGCTTCTTTCTGCAGCTTCTAATGCTAGTTTATAGTGCTCATCACATCCGATCAGATCCTCACCATAATTTTGAGGATCTTCTCTAGTGGTATATTTAAGAATTGTTCTCATTACACGCTTTGCAGCTTCATCAATCATCTCTTCTGTAATTTCTCCATTATTTAAAGCACTTTTAATTTTTTTATATTTGTAATATTTTGCTCGAGGCATTTCTACATCTAATCCTCCAGTTACTCCACCAACAGTATCTTTTACTCCATACATCCAATCAGAGTGGACAAATCCTTTAAAACCCCACTCTCCTTTTAAAATATCACGCAATAAATAATCATTATGTCCACAGTATTTACCTCGAACCTTATTATATGCACTCATTATAGTGGCACATCCTTCATCAACACATCGTTTGAAATGAGGTAGATATACTTCACGAAGAGTTCGCTCATCTATTTTCACATTTACTTTGAAACGTGCCTTTTCAATGCTATTTGCCGCGAAATGTTTAGCAGTCGCCATTACATTATGTTTTTGTACACCTCGGGTTAAGGCGGCTCCAAACTCTCCAATTAAAAATGGGTCCTCTCCATAGGTTTCCTGAGCTCTACCCCAAGCTGGATGGCGCAAGAGATTGATACATACTCCACCATAAAGATTACCCCCATGAGCTCTGGTTTCTCTCCCAATTACATTCCCAATACGTTCCTCTAAATCAGGATCCCAAGATGCTCCTCTCGCCATTGAAACTGGAAAGCAAGTAGAACCTGGTATAATAACTCCTCGCGGGCCATCAGTAAACTCAAAAGAAGGAATATTAAACCTTCTAGAACCTGCTCCATCATATGTCCGTTTTCCTACACCTCTATCTTGTATAACTTTAAACAAAAATCTCTTTCCTTTCATTTGGTCTACTTTTTCTTCTAAACTCATCTGATTAAGTACATAATTCACATAATCTTCTATTTCTTTTTCACTCATACCTTTTTTAACTTCAATCATCCCTATTGCTCCTAATTAAAATAGTAATATTAAAGATAATGATAAAAAAAAAAGTAGATTAAAAGTAAATTTTATGGTAAAATTTTTTTAAAGTGAGATCCCCAAGTCTGAAAGGCTAAATAAACAGGAGAGAACTAACCATATAAAGAAGAAAATAATCCCTATTAATGATATTAATTTCGCTCTTTTGTTGTAGGTATTTTCTTGCTCTGTTCTTATAGAACCTCTAGCGATAATAAATGTTATAAATGAAACAGGGAAGAAAAGGAACCCAAAGAAGGACATCTTGTAAGCAAATTTAGAATCTGAATGTAAATCATGGCGTATCTCCTCCTTTTCTATAACATTTAGCCATTCAGCATTATAGAAAGCTTTTTCTACATTTAGTTGTCCCGACTGCCACCATTTACCTTCAACTTTCCTAGTAGGGATAATCTGCGCAGCAATTATACCCATTGTCCATTCTAAACTTCCAGTGTACTTAGCTTTTTCCCAAAGAAGTAAAATACCATGTAAAATCAAGATGCTAATAGCCATCGTTAAGAAAGTGCCTGCCCAATCGAGGTGTAAATATGGTTGTCCATATATAGTTGATGAAATTATAAACCATATTAAGAAATAAATCCACTGAATATTATAAATTGTGAAAGCGATGAATCCAAATCGACGGAAAAATCGTGTTTTATCAGCAAATTCCTTTCCACGACCTCGAAATTCGACGACTCGAACAACAACCATAATAAGACAAATCGCAGCTCCATTAAGACTCATAAATTGGAAAAGCCATCCTAAGACTGGCACAGGATTATTTGGATGTTCAGGAACCCAATTTCGGTGAAATGGGAGATTTGGCCATAACTCTAAGAATGCATCAATACCCATAACGCCCAGATTAATTAAAATTCCAATAACACCAATTAGAAATACTATAGCTCCTATCTGCATCACTTTTTTCGGGAAATCACGTCTTATTTCTTTTCGATCTTGAGATAATGTGATCCCAATTATGCTTCCCATGAATGATACTGCTAAATAAGGGAAAATAGGTTCTTCTCTACCAGCAACCGCATTTAGAAAAAAATGCGTGATAAATTCCCACCATGGCGACCTTCCTAGGTACGGATATTGCACATCCACACCTGTGACAGGATTATCAGCCCATGGATATCCTGGAATTGCTAAATCTACAAGCCACCACATGAGAGGTGTGAGTGCTACAATTATTACGATAAGGATCATATAACTTTTTATAAGTTTATTGGGATTTTTCCAAGCATCATTCCGAGAAAGAATTCCTTGGACAACACCATTAAGAATAATACACCAAGCAATAGTATGGATTGTTTCAAAATGATAACCTCGATATAGGATTACTTGCCAATTCCATGTAGAAACATCATCTAACGCTTTCATTAGATTTGCAATAGCTCCATGAACACTAAAGATACTCTCAGAAATCATGGCAAAAATCAACAATAAAACACCACCCATTATCTGTCTTATTATTAAATCTCTTACACTTCGTCCAGCTTGTAAGTGTCTGTACATGCTAACTATATTACCTATTGCTGACACCATCAAGAAAAAACCTGCTAAGCCACCTAAAAAAGGTAAAACGATAAATGCTACGATATTTATTAGTACTATGTTGTCAATCTGAGCGAGTAATCCATCAATGTCTAATACATGAGTTATAGTATGCAAAAATAACATTAAGAAAATTGCAATTCCTCGTAAAAAATCAATACTAGCAAATCGTCTCATTTTAAATCATCACATAATGTTAATTTTCATAAATTTGAGTATTATTTTATGATAGATAGCTTCATATATTTAATCTTTTAAATTCATTATTTCATGGTTATTTGAAAATATTTTTAATAAACTCAAATAAATATTATTTTATGGATACCGATAATAAAAAAGTGGCATTAGTAACGGGTAGTACTCATGGAATAGGAGAGGGCATCGTTCTAGAACTTGCTAAAATTGGATTTTCAGTAGTTATTAATGGATCTTCAACGAAAGAACTATCTGTTGACTATAAAAATAAGCTAAAAGGCATATTTAAGGAAGATTTCGAAGATAAATACATCTATATTCAAGCTAATGTAGGAAAAAAAGAAGATCGAATAAAATTAATTGATGGAATTAGGAAGCAATTCAATCGTATAGATGTATTAGTAAATAATGCTGGAGTTGGACCAATTAAGAGAGGAGATATCTTAGAAATGACTGAAGATTCCTATGATAGAGTAATGGGAATCAATCTTAAAGGTCCTTTTTTCTTAACTCAAACCATAGCTAAATGGATGATTCAGCTTAAGAAGACTCTCAAGGATGATTATCAACCATATATTATAAATATATCTTCTATAAACAGATACACAGTTTCACTCAATAGGGGGGAATACTGTATTTCCAAAGCGGGAATGATAATGATGACTAAACTTTTTGCTGTAAGATTAGCAGAAGAAGGAATTCCGGTGTTTGAAATATCTCCAGGTATTATAGATACACCTTTAACAAAACCTAGGCATGATGCATATGATAAGTTAATTAATGAAGGCGTTTCTCCAATTAGAAGATGGGGAACACCAATTGATATTGCGAAACCAGTAGTTGCTATTGTAAGTGGGTCAATACCCTTCTCTACAGGTACAATTTTGGAAATAGATGGGGGATTTCATCTTCACCGATTATGATTTTTTAATATGAATTAAAAATATTTTTTGAAATTTCTTACTGGGCAATTCTCTTTATTACTACATTTTGGGCATAGAATTGGCCACGCTATTGTTGCATATATGAGGAAGCAAAAGGGAGGGATTAGTGTAATCAAAAATAAAGATGACCATAATGAAATAATTATCACTATAAAGCTAAAAATAAAATTACCCATTCCTATTAAGACATAAAATACTAAAGTAATTCTCATCGTTTTTCGGCTAATTTTTTCTTTTTTAATCAACTTTTTTGAGAGTAGAGCACCAAATAGCAATTGACTTGGTCCGGGACAGAAATGACCTTGATGAGGACAATCATGACAAATAATTGCTAATAATAAATTCATTAAAATATAAAAAAAAATGAAAATCATTAAATAGATGATTGATATAATACCAAGTAAAATTATAATCCCGATAAAGGAGATTATGTAAAAAAGATCAATAATAACAGTATCTTTTAGTTTCCAATTATAGATTTTATTCATTTTAACAACAAATAATAATCAGTTTTTTATATAATATATATAATTGATATTATAATAAAATATGAATGATTTTAATATCAAAGATCTTGAAAATAAAGAATATAATACGATAATAATCGGATCTGGTGCTGCAGGATTAAATTGCGCGCTTCATTTAGCGCTTGAAGGTATAGATGCTTCAAAAATCGCAATAATTACTGAAAAATTAGGTGGTGGAACATCATTTAATGCCGGATCTGATAAGCAAACTTATTATAAGCTAGCAATATATGGAGATCAAGCGGATTCTCCTTATGAAATGGCTAAAGATCTCTGTGCTGGAGGAGCAATGCATGGTGATATTGCTTTAATTGAAGCAACCAATTCTCTCACAGAATTTTTTCATTTGGTTCAACTTGGAGTTCCTTTTCCCTATGATAAATATGGAGGTTTTGTAGGATACAAAACTGATAACGATCCAAAACAGAGAGCAACATCAATAGGACCTTTTACATCCCAAAAAATGGGAGATTGCTTACTAAAAGCAGTTAAAGAGAAAAATATTAAAATTTTTGATAAACATTATGCTATAAAAATCCTCGTTGATGATACTTCTGGACAATCGGAAGCAATTGGAGTAATATTTTTAAAATTCGATGATCTATCAGTAGAAAAGAATGTAGAAAACTTTCTATCGTCACTCAGAATTTTTAAAGCAAGGAATATTATCATTGCAACTGGAGGACCTGCTATTTTATATAGAAATTCAGTATATCCACGGTCTCAGAAGGGGACTACAAGTTTAGCAATTGAAGCTGGATGTAAACTTCAAAACTTAACTGAATCTCAATTTGGTTTGGCATCAGTTAAGTTCCGTTGGAATGTTTCTGGTTCATACCAACAAGTGATTCCTCGATATTATTCATTGGATGCTATTAATAATGAAATTGAATTTCTGGAAGGAATTTTTCCTACTTTTACAGAATTATCGAAATCTATTTTTTTAAAGGGTTATCAGTGGCCTTTTAATGCAAATTTAATTGAAAGCTATGGCTCTTCTCTGATAGATTTAGCAGTCTTCCATGAAACTGTAACCTTAAACCGACGTGTTTTCTTGGATTATACAAAGAATCCTAAAGGCTTTAATCTAGAAGAACTACATCCCATAGCAAAGGAGTATTTAACTAAATCAAACGCATTAGCTGATACCCCAATTGAACGCCTTAGGAATTTAAACGAACAAGCAATTAAAGTTTATATGGAACATGATATAGACATAACGACTGAACCTTTAGAAATAGCATTATGTAATCAACATCTTAATGGCGGAATATCATGTGATTTATGGTGGGAATCGACAACAGTAAAACACCTTTTTGCTATAGGAGAGATTAATGGTAGTCATGGAATTCACAGACCTGGGGGAGCTGCATTGAATGCAGGGCAAGTAGGGGGATTAAGGGTTTCACAAAAAATTGCAGACTCAGAGTATAAATATCAAATAATAGAATCTGAGCGTTTTCAAAAAATTCTCAAACTAGAACTATTAAATATGAGAGAAAACCTTAAAACCTTAATAGAAAATGCTCCAAGTGAGAATAAATTAACACTAAGTGTTCTTCTAGATCAAATTCAAAATAGGATGTCAAAATATGCAACAATTTTTCGTCCCTTGAAGGATTTGCAGTCTGAAATTGATAAAATTCAAATACAATTAAATAATATCATAAGATCAATAGTTTTAAATACCCAAAAGGAAATTATTGATTTTTATAGAGTAAGAGATGCTTTATTCACTCAGTTTTTCTTTTTAAAAGCTATTTTAAATTATCATCTTTTAAACGGAAGAAGTAGAGGCGCATACTTAATTTTGCGAGAAGAGTTGAATGATTCTTTATCAGAAATGTATATAATACCTCCAAGTCATCTTAGAGATTACAAGTTTATTCACAATAATTTAGATTTATCATCTAAAATTCAAACACTTCAGTGGAAAAATGATCAATTACTTATCGAATGGGAAGATGTTAGAGAAATTCCTTCTGAATTTGGATGGTTTGAAAATGTATGGAAGAATTTTATGACCGGAAAATACTGTGAGTAAGATTGATTAATTATATTATTTCCGTTTAGGAAAGAAACGACCTGTTTTACTTAAATAATCTTCATAAACTTTTCCAAATTTTTTTTTAAGAGCTTCCTCTTCCATTTTAGCTTGAGAAATTAAACCTATCCAAGATAGAGCCCCAATAAGTGACACCCAAATTCCTGTTGCTAGGAAAAAGAAGATGACTAATATTGCTTTTGCTATATACATAGGGTGCCTTATATAATTATAGGGTCCTCCTGTTGCTAAGATGTAATTTGATTTCATTATTTTATAAGCGGGAGTATAATTAACATTATATGAAAAAACAGCGACACCCCATCCATCTTGTATCCAAATTCCGATTATTCCTAACCAGTTGATCCACTTTGGAAAATCAAATGCTAAAAAGATTGAAAGAAAATTCCAAAAATCAAATATAGATACAATTATTACAAAAAAATTCAGAAATGAGATTATACCCATTCCTATTAATAAAAATGGATTATAACCAGAAGAAACAACAACATCTTCATTTACATTTTCTATTTTGACTGAACCCTTAGGCAACTTTTTTCTATATATTAGTTTTATAGGTATTAAAATCAAGATAGATACTATCCAACCACCTAAAATTGCAAATAGAAGTTCAAAACGATTTAGCATAAATTAAAATATATCATTCTCTAAAATAAAAATTAATTCAGTAAATGGTGTTTTAGTCCGATTATCTAATCTTCGACACCCTACAATTCTTGGGTAACTTTTTTAATAATTCTTTTAATCAATAACCAATAAATAACTATGACAGTAGAAAGAAAACTAAGAACAATCATAACTGTTAAAAAGGAGATTATTAAATTAAAAAAGATATAAAAATATATTAGATTTAAATTTTAAAAAATCTGATGATTGTAAAAGACTTGAATAAATATAAAAATAAAAAAAAGATTTAGATTAAAAATTTTAATTTATCATTTGTATCATCCATATCCAAAGAAAAATACTCCAGTACCATAAGCTATTACAAATGTTCTTTCTCCACAAGTAATAATTATAACTTTAATTCTCCCTATTTCACTTTCTCCAATGTAAATCTCCATATTACCCATTTCAGTGTGGTCTGTTACTTCCCATGTAGCAACATGATCTTCTATTTCCAATAGAATTGTCTCATCTGATATTGATAATGTAGCTGATCCTACTAATCTTTGACCATTGACTCGAAGCATACCATAACCTTCAATTACTTGATCAAATTCAGTTTCCAAGATTACAATTGTAGAATTAGTTGTTTCAATATTACCCGCGACATCTATACTATAATATTCAATAATATATTCTCCAGGGACACCGGTTAAATTGAAAGGAGTAATAAACTCAATCCATTCGCTTCCATTTATTCTGTAAAATGATTGAACAACTCCAGAATAAAGGTCAAGAGCTACTATAACGAAAGTGGAATTGTAAGATACTAAAATATTTCCATCTTCATCGATAAAGCAATCCATTATTACTAATTCTGTCTCTGGAGCTGTTTTATCAATCAAAATTAATACTAACCTAGTATCTTCCACATTACCAGCAATATCAATTGATCGATAATATACCTTTGTTTCACCTTCGATCTCGAGATTAAAGGGTCCGATATATTCTTCCCAGTTAACACCATTTAGACTATATTCTGTGATGGCAACACCGGATAAGTCATCAGTTGCAGTTAATGTTACTACCACATCAGTTATATACCAGCCTAGATTTCCCAAAGTACCAGTCAATTCATGGGTGGTTATTGGAGCATTACCATCAACCATTTCAATTACTGCAAAGGTGGAAAGAGATGATACTTCTCCATAGATGATATTATTAATAATATCAACCCATGTTGTCACATCTTCCCATAACTCCGTGGTTTCATTATAGTGCATTAGTTTCAAGTTTGCTTCATCTCCCACAACTTGTAATTCATCGTATGTAAGAAATAGAGTAATTAAACCTGTATAAGTTGTTGTTGTGGTGATTTCATAATACATTCCATTGAGTTCGAATCCTATTGGTATTTCTGGTCCTGTGTTTGACACTGTTATCGTTGTTGTTCCACTTGCTGTTACACTATCATATGTCATGATAACGTCATGTATAGGATCTATAACCTCTATATTCTCCCCAGTCTCAGTTTCAACTGAGACACTCGGTTGGTATAATCCATGAAATATTAATATGTTATATGGATTCCATTGATATCCTGTGAATTTAGCATTATACACGTCAAAACTAAGAGGTGTTACTATGTAAGCAAAAGGCATCAAATCCTCGACTAAATATCTTTGTATTTCATTATATATTACTTTTCTATTAATTGGATCTAATTCTATTAAAGCTTGTTCCATGAGATCTTGAAGATAAGGATCATTCACTTGAGCATAGTTTGTAATTGAAATATTGGAATATAGAGAATTTATAAAAGTACTTGGATCTACATAATCTGGCCCCCAACCTAGAAATGAAATTTGAATTGAATTGGGATCAGTAACTAACCTATCAAAAAATTCCCCAATATCTACAGGTTCTAGGATTAGTTCAACCCCAATTAGAGGTAGGGTATTTTCCAATAAAATTCCAAGATTCTCTCTAATAAAGCTTCCAATATTATAAGTATATGTATAAGTCCCTAATGGATTCTGTTCTGCTGCAGTCAACCATTGTGCATCATTATATATGTCGAAAGTACAGACGCCTGCATTAACTAGTATTTCTCGCGCTCGTAGAATATCATAAGTGGCTGCATCAAGAGTGGTATTCGCATAAGGTATCCCTTCAGGAATAGGTGACTTTAATCTTTCCCCAAACCCATTCATTAAAATATCAATGATGTGAGTATAATTGATTGAATAAGAAATTCCTTGTCTCATTGTCTTGTTAATATAATTGTTATTCATAGAAATATAGTATATGACAGTACTTTTACCTCCATCAACTACAAAGCTTGGATCAGATTCGAAATTTTCTAACAAAGTATTATCTGGATTATCTAAAAAGTCAATAACACCCTTAATTAATGCTTCATTCCTCAATTGTAAATCAGGTATATAGAGAAATGTCATATTTTTTATCTTTGCTAATCCTTGCCAATATTTATCATACCTATGAAATCGAACACCAATTCCTGGTCTATATTCATCATACACAAACGGTCCCGTTCCTATTAAATCACCAGTATACCTATCGATATATTCATTTTCTGGAGTCGAAGTGGGAGATAATATAGATGTTGCTTCAAAAGTTAATAATGATTCAAAAGCTCCAAAAGGTTTATTTAATACAAAACTAACTATTTGAGTATCAACAAATTCGACGTGATTGATTATTGGAGTACCATCTGGCCAACGTAACACGGATTCAAATTGAGGTGGGTGCATCCATGATGGTAAGAGACCTGTTTCATTCATAAAGTAATTTAACCGATCGAAAGTCCAAATGACGGCATTTGCATCAAATATTGTTCCATCGTGAAAAGTAATACCAGACTTTAAAGGAATTGTATATATTAAACCATCAGGAGACCAAGTTCCATAATCAGCAGCTAAATATGGAATAATTTCATATTCAGGATCTGAAAGATTAACCCTAAAGAGAGTTTCAATGACCTGATAGAAAACATTATATGAAGCAGAATCCCATGCATTATGGGGATCAAGATCTGCCAGTTCACCATTTGAACCTACAATAAACATAGGATCATTTATCGGTCTGGATAATTTTTCAACTGATTCAGTTTTATATTCTTCTATATTTCCATCATTATCCACTGATCTATAATAAACAATTGTCACTCCATTATCAGTAATTTCAAGGGGATCAATATAAGTAAACCAATCAACTGTGTTAAAGCTATATTCAGTATAATCAACGCCAGAATTATCATCATCGGCCCATAATTCAATTGTAACGTTGGAGACATACCAACCATCAAATCCAATAATTCCCCTTACTTCAATCCAAGTTTCAGGTGGACTATTATCCGGTGCGATTACACTGTAAAACCATATTTTATCCATTGGATTCCATTGATATCCTAAAAATTTACTATTGTATGCATCATATTGCATTCTGACATAGAGATAAGCCCAAGGCATTAGATCTTCGACACAATATCTTTGAATCTCATCATAGATTTGTTCTCTTGTAACTGGATTTATTTCTGATATTCCCTGATCAATTAGTCCTTGTAGATATGGATCGTCTACATGAGCCCAATTGCTATTTGGAAAGTCGTTGGAAAGTAAAGAATTAATATAGACATATGGATCATTATAATCTGGACCCCATCCCATATAGAATAAATCTATAGTGTCTGGTTCAAAAAATATTCGATATATAAAATCCCCCCATTCTATTGGGTCTAGTATTACCTGTATGCCTATTTTTTCAAGATTATCTACTAATATATTTCCCAATTCGGATATAAGAGTGCTACCATAAAGCACAGGAAGAGTATATATTGCAATCGGATTATTATTTGCAGCATCAATCCATACCACTGGATTATTGATATCATAGTCACATACACCATTATCGACTAAAATCTGCCGTGCGTGTATTACATCTAAGTTTGCAGGAGTAAACGACCAATTAGCATATCTTAAACCTTGTGGAAGTGGTGATTTCAATCTATCTATAGTACCATGTAAAATATTATCAAGAATATGAGTGTAATTAATAGCATATGATATAGATTGTCGCATAGTCTGGTTTATTTTATTATTATTCATTCCAAGATAGTACATAATCAAACCTTGCCCTCCTTCAACGATGATATCAGGATCATTATCAAAGGTTTCCAGCATAGATTCTAATGGATCCGAGAGAAAATCTATATTTCCATCAATTAGGGCATTATTCCTTTCAACTGCTTCTCCTATAATCAAAAACCATAATTCTTTAATGGTAGGTGGACCTTGCCAGTATTCTTCATTTGAATGGAACTGTATTCCTTTATTGATAAGATATTGGTCATATATGAAAGGTCCTGTTCCAACAATACCATCAGAATTTCTATCTAGATAATTTTCGAATGGAGTTGAACTCGGTGATAATATTCCTGAACCTTCGAAACATAGTAATGCGTCTATTGCAGCAAAAGGCTCACTTAATGTATATCTAACAGTATATGGATCAAGAACATCTATAGCTGTGATAATAGGTGTACCATCTGGGTGGCGGTATAATGAATCTGCAAATGCTCTATGTTGATCTGGTGGTAACGTCCCTGTTATATTCATGAAATAACCTAATCTCCAAGCATTCCACTGGACTGCCCATGCATCAAATGGTGTTCCATCATGGAAAGTTATACCTGTCCTTAGTGGAACAGTATAGGTTAATCCATCAGGAGTCCATGTTCCATAATCTGCTGCTAATCTTGGAATGATTTTCATTTGAGGATCAGATAAATCATATGCGAAAAGAGTCTCAACAACTTGGTCAAAAACGATAGTTGATGTACCACCCCAAGAATCATGAGGATCTATTGTATATAAATCATCAGATAAACCATATATAACAACTTGGTCATCAGTAGATCTTGGATGTATCTCAATTACCTCAATTTTTGTATCTTCTACATTTCCATTATAATCTATAGATCTGTAATACAAAAAGGTAGTCCCTTCGTCAGAAATTATGAATGACTCCGAATATTCAATCCAGTCGACTTCATTAAAACTGTATTGTATTGAAGCTACACCTGAATCCCAATCATCTGCCCATAAGTACACAGAGACATTTGAAAAATAGTACCCATCAAAACTGTAAACACCTACAGCATCAATATAAGTTTCTGGTGGTATCCAGTCTGGTGTAACTACAGTATAGAACCAGACCTTATCCAATTCATTCCATTGATATCCTGCAAAAATTGATTGGTAAGCTATTAAATCATAACCAGTATTAGTAAATGCCCAAGGCATTAATTCTTCAACACAGTATCTTTGGATTTCCTCATAAATTAGTCCTCTTGCAATCCGATCTGTTTCAATTAATCCCTGATCAATTAGTCCTTGGAGATAAGGATCATCGACTTGAGCCCAATTATTTGGAGAATCATTAGAGAGGAGTTGATTTATAAAAACAATTGGATCACCGTAATCCGCACCCCAACCCATAAAAAACAATTCTAATTTATCTCTATTTTCATATATTATTTGGATTAATTCTGACCATTCCATAGGTACAAGTATTAAGTCGATCCCTATCAACTCTAACATCGGTCCTAAATCATTCGCAATCCTGGTTTGTATTATACTGTAAAATAAATATGTGTGATTGTAAGTGATAATTGGGTTATCTATCCACATCTGATCATCGATGATGTCATAATCACATACACCACTATCCACTAAAATTTCACGCGCTTTTGTTATATTAAAAATCGCTGGATCATAATCCCAAGCGGCATATGGAATTCCTAAAGGAAGTGGTGATCTTAAACGTGATGAATCACCGCTAAATATTTCATCAATTATATATGTGTAGTTTATAGCGTGAGAAATAGCTTGTCTCATAGTCTGGTTAATTAAATTGTTGTTCATTCCGAGATAATAAATTACAGCATTTGAACCGCCCTCAACTGTAATATCAGGATCTGATTCATAAACATCAAGTAGAGATAAAGATGGATCGTCTAAGAAATCAATTACTCCTCGTTGGAAAGCATCTTGTTTTTCATTATAATCTTGAACATCTAAAAACCATAATTCGTTTATACCTACTGGACCTTGCCAATAATTATCATTCCTATAAAATCTTACTCCTGAATCTCCATTATATTCGATAAACCTAAATGGACCAGTACCTACTAAGGTATCATAATCAACATTAATGTAGGAATCCTCTGGAGTTGACACAGGTGATAGTATTGCAGTATTACTTAGTGCAAGTAAACCTTCTAATGCTGCAAAAGGTCTTGTTAAAATAAAGTCAATGGTTTCTGAATTGACAATCTCAATATGATCTATAATAGGTGTACCATCAGGCCATTTAAATAGGGATTCAAACATAGATATTGGTAAATCTCTAGTCAACTCTCCTGTCATATTCATGAAATAGAATAATCGATTAAAATTCCATTCAACATCCCATGCATCAAAATAATCACCATCATGGAAGTGTATACCAGATCTTAGAGAGACTGTATATGTTAAGCCATCTGGAGACCATGTACCATAATCAGCAGCTAATCTAGGAACAATAGGATTATTAGGTATATTGAAATCATGAGCAAAAAGAGTCTCTGCTACTTGGTCAATCACTTTATATGCATTTGAATCCCATACGTAATGTGGATCTAGCTCATATGGAACATTATTTGGAGCAAAAATTACAGCAGGGTGATTCTCAGGTCTATCTTGAATTTCTATAATAGTGGATTTTGAAACTTCTACATTATCAGCATTATCAATTGATCTATAGTATATGAGAGTAGATCCTTGATTGGTAATTTCAAATGGATCTGTATATTCAACCCAATCTAGCTCATTAAAACTATATTCTGTTCTTTTTATCCCACTTAAATCATCTTCTCCCCACAACTCAACTGTTACATTAGACATATAATACCCATCAAATCCTAATATACCTCTAGCTTCTAAATTAGTCTCTGGAGGTGTTAAATCCTGCAAGCTCACGGTATAAAACCAGTATTTTCCAAGAGAATTCGTCTGAAAGCCATACACATTGATACTATATACATTATATCGGTTTTGAACTAGTAAAAAGGCGGAGGGCATAAGATCTTCAACTAGGTATCTCTGGATTTCATCATATATCCGTTCCCTTACATTTGGATCGAGTTCATTTAATCCTTGTTGCATTAGATCTTCAAGAGTTGCATCATTTACTTGTCCGTGATTAGCGATTCCACCTACCGAGAATTGTGTATTAATTATATTACTTGGATCATTGTAATCTGGTCCCCACCCTAATTGATATATTTGCAATTCACTATCATATAGTTTTGATACCCATTCTTCATAAAGTATAGTTTCAACATTTAGATGAATACCTATTTGAGCGAGATTTCCTTGCAATAAATTACCAATACTTCCCATTGTTTGGACCCCCGGTATCATATAATAATTGTAGGTATCAATTGGATTATTTTGTGCTGTTTCTAACCACGATACATCATTATAGATATCGAAATCACACACTCGATCATCAACCAAAATCTGTCTTGCTCTATAAATATCGTGTATTGCAGCATTAAAAGAACCATTAGCGTATAAAATACCTTCAGGAACAGGAGATTTCAATCTAACTCCATCATAAATTTCTTCATAAATATAAGTATAGTCAATAGAATAGGATACTGCTTGTCTCATTGTTTTATTTATTAGCTGGTTATTCATGTGCAAGTATCGACAAATTGAACTAAGTCCAGTCTCTACAACAATATATGGATCAGCTTCGAAGATGTCTAACATAGACTGGTCAGGTTTTTCTAATATGTCAATTACTCCATCCAACATAGCTTGGTTTCTTTCAAAAGAATCTTCAATTATTAAAAAGGTTAAATCTTTAATATCCGCTTCTCCAGCCCAATAATTCTCATATGCATGAAATTTCACTTGGTATCCTTCATCATAATAATCATATACAAAAGGACCAGTACCAATTAACATCATTCCAGTATCGATATAATCCTCTGGAGGTGTAGATAATGGAGATAAAATACCTGAACCCCAGCATGATAATAAACCTTCTAATGCAGCGAAAGGCCTATTTAATACAAATCTTACGGAATATATATCTAGTTGTTCAGTTCTATTAATAATCGGGGTACCATCTACCCAGCGATATAATGATTCGATTTGTGTTACTGGTTTTTCTACTGGTAATTCCCCAGTAAAATTTGCTAAATAAGCTAATCTCTCAAAATTCCACTGGACTGCTGTTGCATTAAAGACAGATCCATCATGAAAATTAACCCCTTGCCTAAGTTGAACTGTATAATTTAATTTATCTAGTGACCAGATTCCATAATTAGCTGCGAGTCTCGGGATAATTTTATGATCTGAATCTGAGAGATCGTATGCAAACAATGATTCTATCACTTGATCTATAGTACTCAACGATTCTGCTTCATAGGCATAATGTGGATCAATATATCTTGGACCTAATGCTATTCCAAATACTAAAGATTCCTCTGGAAGAGGATCAGGATCCGCTTTTGCTAATTTTGGGGTCATTAGAAAGATAACACTAAGAATAAATAGTATTGAAAGTATTTCGATTTTAGTTTTAATTGTTTTATGTTTATACGTTTTATTTCACCCTTTTTTTAAATAAATTTCACAATAATGTGATAAATAATATTCTTCATCCATAATATAAAAGACTTTTTAATTGTTGCTGAAAGACAAATCTATTTATTTCTTTTATATACATCTTCTATATAGTATACTTTAATTTAGGAGAAACTGGGTTGTTCTTAATTTTAAATAAAAAATAACCCAAAATTTAATATTTCAATAACAAATTCCAAATAATAATATTTAAACTATATATGGTTTTATTTGATGGATGGAAAAATTTGTATGATAACGGGTGCTAATTCCGGTATAGGTAAAGCAACTGCTATAGGATTAGCAGAATTGAATGCCACAGTTATAATGGTTTGTCGTGATAAAGAGCGTGGAGAAATTGCTCGTGAAGAAATTATCAAAAAAACAGGTAATAATAATATTGATTTATTAATTTGTGACTTATCATCACAAGAACAAATTAAACGTCTTGTGAATGAATTTAACCAAAAATATCAAAGCTTACATGTTTTTATCAACAATGCAGGTATTATGCTTAAAAATCGATCAGAATGTGTGGATGGTCTTGAAATGAATTTCGCTGTGCATGTCATCGCACCTTTTTTATTAACGATTTTATTACTTGATGTGTTAAAAAAAAGTGCCCCAAGTCGTGTCATTATAGTTGGTTCTGCCATGCATAAAATGGCCAAAATGGATTTTGACGACCTTCAGTGTGAAAATAAGAAATATCGTTTGAGTAAGGTATATGGAAAATCAAAATTAGCAGAAACTTTAATTGCTTATGAGTTAAGTAGAAGATTAAAAGGTACTGGGGTAAGCGTTAACATTCTTCATCCAGGTGTTGTAGCTACTAATTTAGGGCGAGATCAGTCAAAATTTAGTCAATGGTTTGCAAGAAAATTTTTCAAAAGTTCAGAAGCAGGTGCAGAAACCTCAATATATTTAGCATCTTCAGTAGAAGTTGAGGGAATAACAGGGAAGTATTTCATTAATAAAGAACAAAGACGTTCTTCTGAAGAATCTTATAATAGAGAACATTCTATGCGATTATGGGAGATTTGTGCAGAAATAACAGGAGTAGATATTCAATAGTTTTGTTTATTAAATACTTTTCTTTCATTATATTAAAATCTCAATATGATTTGAACTATGTCTGTGATTTAAATGTTTCATAAGATACCTGATTCTATTAAGAAGAGAATGGAATATTTAGAAGAATTAGATACTAATGATAGGATTGATGGAACACCTCGAATGGAGAGACTCCGTCAAATACCTCCTGAAACGGGAAAGTTTGTATCACTTCTTGCCGCTAGTGCACCAAAAGGAGAATTTTTAGAAATTGGAACAAGTGCAGGTTATTCTACTCTTTGGATTGCTCTCGCATGCCAACTTAATGATGATAAATTAACTACTTTTGAAATTAGAAAAGATAAAGCAGATTTCGCTAGGGAAACCTTTCAATTAACAGGTTTAAATAATGTAATAGAATTAATTGAAGGAGACGCTCGAGATTATATTCCAAATTATAAAAATATATCATTTTGCTTTTTAGATGCTGAAAAGGAAGTCTATGAAGAATGTTATGATCTTGTCATTCCAAATATGATTAAAGGAGGAATTCTTGTTGCGGATAATGCGATTAATCATTATGAAACGTTAAAGC
>JAHPYZ010000004.1:0-951 GCA_019058425.1 Promethearchaeota archaeon | reverse complement strand
ATGTTAGATAAAGCTTTAGCTGATGAACGAGTCGATGCATTAATCGTGCCCATTGGAAAAGGAGAATTGGTATGTAGAAAAATTTAAGTCCACAAAATTTTTACTAGGGAACTTCCCATATTTTTATCATCTGTTCTGTTCCTCCACTGGCGATATACATTCCATTAGGTGAGACTGTAACAGCAAAAACGGCTCCTTTATGCCCTGTTAAAGAACTGGCTAATTGGCCTGATGAGATCTCCCAAATTTTTATAGTCTTATCCCCTGATCCACTGACTACATATTTCCCATCAGGAGTTAATGCAAGAGAATACACTACTCCCTTATGACCATCAATAGTATTTATCAATTCACCTGTAGAAAAATCCCAAATTCGAATAAGTTTATTCCACGAACCACTAATGACATATTTCATGTCAGGGGTTATCACAAGTGAATGAACATCACCCAATTTTTTAGACTTTAATTCTCTAATGTTATTTCTTGCTTTTATATCCCAAATATTAATAGATTTTCTTGCTTTCACATATGTGATATAATTATTATCTGATGAGATTACTAATGTACGACTTACTCCACCAGTTTTGAATTTATCAATATCTTCTCCTGTTTCTAAATCCCAAATACGTATTCCTCCGGATGATCTATCTATCCCAATAACTATTTTCCCATCAACAGATACGTCGACTTTTAAAACAGCTCCTTTCGTTTTGGCTTCCCATATTAAATTTCCAGATGAAAAATCCCATACTTTTATTCTTAAATTCTCAATTCCAGTAATAATATATCGCCCATTAGGAGAAACTGCTACATCATTTACCCAACTAAATGTACCAGTGGTCGCTTTAATTTTTTTAATTTGATTTCCTAATTCAAAGTCCCATATTTCAAAATAATTTTTTGAAGCACAAACAATATATTTCCCATCAGGAGTAAATTTTAATGAACTTA
>JAHPYZ010000075.1 GCA_019058425.1 Promethearchaeota archaeon | reverse complement strand
TATTATAACTATAGAGACCGATTGCGATACTGGATTGGATGATAATAGTATAGACGTAGTAATTTGCTTTGATGTAATGCATGATATTATAGATAAAGAAGAGCTTGTTAAAGAATGGCACCGTGTATTGAAAAATGGAGGTAAACTAACGTTTGATGATCACCATACAAAAGAAGATGAAATATTAGCAACTATTACAAAGGGGAACCTATTTAAACTTGAGAAAAAAAAGGAAAAGTTCTATATTTTTGTTAAACTCTAATTAAAAGTTTTTTTTTATTCGTATTTTTTTTTTTTCTTAAATAGATCTAAGATAAATATGATTATCAGTCTATCTTCAATACAGATCAAGTTTATTTTAATCTAATTTCTTAGAATTGAAATTCTTTAGTATTTTTAATGGTAGAAAACCATTGTAATATATCATTATGATGCGCTATTATTTGTGGTGCTTTTAGGACTTCAGAATCAATTGTACTATGAGCATCCTCAATTAAAACTACATCATATCCATGACTAACTGCAGATCTCACAGTTGTATCAATACACATAGGTGTAGCTAAGCCTGCAATGACAAGTCGAGAGATTTTGAGTTTTTTTAGCTTCTCATCCAATGGAGTATCGAAAAATGAATCTGAATTATACTTTTGAATAATAATATCCTCGTTTAACGGAGTGATTTCAGACCGAATTTTCCACTTTTCAGAACCTGTTTCTAAACGCTTTCCTTTAGACTCATTATGTTGGATATAAACAATTGGTATTTTTGCTTTTCGAGCTTTCTCTATAATGATTTGTAAATTGTGAATTAAAACTTCTTCATTATAGATAGGAAATCCTTCAATAGTGAACAATCCATTTTGAACGTCTATAATTAATAAAGCTGTTCTGTCAAGCATAATTTTATTATAAAAATTAAAAATAAGATATAAAAAAAGGTTAATTTCCTTTAATCCATTGCATATTTCTTAGTCCAAGCGTTCGCTTTCTGCTCAAATTTCCTTTGAGCACGAAAATACTGTTCACCCGCTTCATGGTTTAATGGATCTCCCGGATTAAAGAAGGGAGGTTCAACATGCATCATTCCTTTTAATGCTTCTATAATATTTGTAAGTGTTTTACTTGGTGTCCATCCACTTGCACCAGTTGATGCGTCAACTTTACCTACAAGGTCTGGATTAATTAAATCTAAACAAATATTAAGTTTCCCAGGCGGAATGGAACTATCAATATTAGGATGCCACATTAACGTAACTGCATAGGCATATGGGGGCGCGAAAGGGTAATTCTCAGGGAATTTGATCTCAAACACAAACTTACCATCTACATAGGGAGTCCCTTTTTTCCCAATAATAGTAAGTCTTAAATGATCGATACTTCTTCCCCATGGTTCTAAAATAACGAGAGGATCGTTCTTATATGCCTCGATTGCCTCAGTATAGTCTGTTTCTTCTCTGATGATTATCACCCATCATTTAATTTTATATTTAAATTGTATATGTAATATTAGTTTGATTTTATAAAATTATAGATTAATATATTAAAAATTTTTCATAACAAAATTATTTTTCTGTTTTTAGAAGTATAAATTTTGTGTTAATAAACTTATAAAGTAATTCTTTTTGAAGTTTTCTTAAACAAAAAATCTAAGTTTTGCTATCAATATACATTCGAGGAACGTTTTTCATATTATTAGATAACCTAAATCTAAAAAACGTAAAAAATATATAAATCCTATAATTACTTAATTTAAAAAATAATCCCTCCCTAACTCAGTGGTCAGAGTGCTCGGCTGTAGATAACATCGCGTACTAAAGCTTAAAGCTAATGAAGATACGTCAGCCGAAACCGAGCGGTCCCCGGCTCGAAATATGGATTTGAATCGAATCCAGCTAGATTCCGGGGGGAGGGACCACATTTTCTTATTTAATAACTAAAATTTAACAAAAACTATATTATAGATTTTTTTATCCTACTATTCCATCCTTTCCATAATATTATGACTATTGATTTTAATATCTACTACTATTCTTAATTATTCTCCGCAAACTTCTTATTTGGGACGTCATTATTTTAATTATTTAAGAACACTTAAATTAGATATTAAAAGAGTTTGAGGAGTATATAGCTAATAAAACATAAGGAAAGAATTATCTTATGAATCAGAATGACGACAATTTCGATCAACATGAATTAGAGAAAATTCGTATGAAAAAAATGAAAGCAATGATGGAGGCTAAAAAGAGACAAGAAGCTGCTCAAGAACGAGTAATTTCTGTTTCTGAAAAAATAGACTTTGTTTTACGAGTTGTTTTAGCTCCAGAGGCATATAGTCATTTAACTAATATAAAAAATAATGAACCTTATGTATATCAAGCTATGTATAATGAGCTAATAAGTCCCGACGTAGTACAGAATATTGACTATTTATTAGCAATTATCCAGAATAGAGGTGGTGTTCCAAGAAAAATTCCTTTAGATGCGATAATATATTTAGAACGGAAAGCTAAAGGAATAAAATCTAAAATACAGGTGAAACGAGGAGATGATATGATGGATTTAAGTTCTTTTCTTAGTAAAGATAAATAGAATTATTGTTCTCTTCCAGAGATAATTGCAACCACTTCCCATTCATTATTTGGCAGAGAATTTGCATTTATATCAAAAAATTGAAAAGCAAAAGGTCTTTCAAAAATTTGTTCTACCATAAAGCCAAAAGAGCTTATTGCAAAAATAAAAATCCTCTTTAAAATTGATTCTGTAGTAGCTTGTATATTAAGCTGATTAACCACATCTTCAATTATTTCAATTTCTTTACCGATATAGTGATATTTAAACACTAATTTAAAATCAACTGGAGTTGGAGCTTCTGGATCTGAGAATGATAATCCTCTCTTCCGAAAATGAAAAAATGTGTTTAAATAGAAAGTAAAAATTTCTTCATGATGATCTATTAAGAGATGGGAAATGCGAGAACGTTCTTTGTATTTAGGCCAATAATTATGCATTAGTTCCAAAAGTCGAGGGTAGTTTTTATATTTATTTTCGCTTTCCTTTTTTAAGTAATTAAGCAATTGATTCTTTAAAGGCTTGAATTCAGATTGTTGACCAACTCGAGTGATGAATTTTCGGAAGTTTTGACTCATTCTCTTAAGATAATAATAATTTTATATAGAGTATCAGTAAATACATTTATTTTTTTCTATGATATTTTGATAATACAAGTTCTCATATTTATTACTACTTTTTTTTGAAACTTATCAATTATTACCTAGAACAATAAAAGAGAATTGTAATTTATTTTAATAAAATTATTAGGAATTTGAATTTATATAACTATTATGGTTGATAGAATCGGTTTAGTTTATACTGAGGATTATCAGAAATATGATTTTGGAAGAGATCACCCATTAAGACCTCTAAGACTTAAATTAACATATAGTTTGATGGAGAAATTACACCTATTAGAACACGAACGATTATTAATATTAACTCCACGATTAGCTACTCAACAAGAAATTGAAAGAATACATTCACCACAATATGTAGAAGCTGTTAAAAAATTAAGTGAAAATCCTGAAGATAAAAGTAAAAATCCTTTTCTATATGGATTAGGTCCCGGAGACAATCCTATATTCAAAGGAATGTATGAAGCATCCGCTTTAGTCTGTGGAGCGTCTATTGTAGCAGCAGATACTGTCTGGACTAAAAATGATTTTAAAATAACCTTTAATCCCGCAGGAGGTTTACATCACGCAATGAGGGATAGAGCTTCAGGATTTTGTATTTTCAATGATATTGGTGTCGCCATAAAACACCTTAAACAGTTGAAAAAAGATATCAGAATTGCTTATGTAGATATTGATTGTCATCATGGAGATGGTGTACAATGGTTATTTTATGACGATCCTAACGTCTTAACGATATCTTACCATCAAGATGGAAGATTTCTCTTTCCAGGGACGGGAAATATTAATGAAATAGGAGAAGGTGATGGAAAAGGTTTTTCTATTAACTTCCCGTTAATTCCTGGAACTTATAATAAGTCATTTATAAATTTATTTCGAAAAACCACGCCGAAATTATTAGAAGCATATGCCCCGGATATTTTAATAACACAACTTGGCGTTGATACATATTTTGATGACCCTTTAACTCAAATGGGTTTTTCTTTAGCAGTATATAGAGATATTGCTCAAACTATGAAAACTTCCGCTCGTGAGTACTGTCAAGATAAATGGTTAGCATTAGGTGGAGGTGGATATTTAATGACAGTCGTTCCAAGGGCATGGACTATCTTCTTTGCGAGGATGCTTGATGTTGAGTTAAAAAACGAATTACCAGATAGTTGGATACAAGAAGTTAAAGAAAATGTCCCTTTTGAAGATACACCCTATTTATTATGGGATCGAGGTGAAAAAGTAGAAGTTCAATTACTTTCACATCCAGAAATTGCAAAAAGAATTATTGAATATAATCGAAATCTTGTTAAGATTTCAGATGAAAAATATCTTCCTAATCTAATTAGAGCACAAAAATCTTAATTTTCATCATAATTTATTAATCTTCTTACCTCCCCGTATTTATTTTTTGAGATTGTCGTATCTAGTCTAAGACAAAGATAAAATTCCAAATGGGCAAATGTCTAATCTTCTCTCTATACATAACTCTAAATCAGAGTCTTTTTATCATAAAGCAATTAAAAGACTATTTTTTAAATTTATTTCAGAAAAAAACAAAAATATAATAGAGATGTCTCTTGAAAAATATATCTATAATAGAAGAGCTGATGTATATTTTAGGTTAAATTCCGGAGAACAAATTGTTGTTGAAGTCCAAAATTCTAAAATTTCGGTAAAAGAGATAGTTGAACGTACTGAACATTATAATAAGATTGGAGTATATGTTCTATGGATCCTCCATGGAAATGGATCTTGTACTGCTTCACCGAAATTTCCTCATGATGAAAATGATATAAAGATAAACCAAGTGGAAAATTTCTTACATTGGATGTATGGCGGAAGAGTTTATTATGTTAATTTCAATTTTTATAAAGAAAAAACTACAATTTCTATCCCATTTGCATTACATTTCTCTCCTTCTTCAAAAAAGAAAAATCATAAGATGTTCCGGACAAAATTTGAGAGTTATTATATCAAAAATGTTAATTTTGCCAGGATACCAAGTTGGAACTTACTATGTGTAAATTATAATGGATATAAATTAGCTAGATTCTATGATAAAAGCATTAAACGAGTAGTGAAAGGTCAGATAATCAGGTTTTATAATAAATACTTGAATGAGAGTAAAAATCAAAAGAAATTAATTGACTTAATCATTAACCACTTTAAACAAAAATATGGATTATTTCTAATATCCCAAGCTCTTATAGAATTAATCAATAATAAAAAAATCGAACTAAATCAAAAACATTTATATAAACTTCAGAAAAAAATACATTAAAAATAATTCCTTAATAGCAAAAATCGTCAGTGTCAATTTATTTTTCAAATAAATTTCCATTTTCTCATTCAATTCAAAAAGATATTTATATTTTTTTACGAATAGCTAAAGTTGAGACTTTACAGCAAAGTCAATTTTGTCATGTGAAAAAAGGAAATTTTTAAATACTAGTTTTTGATGAACATTAAATGTATATAAAAGATCGGATAATCATGATAATAAAATATATTCTTATACCTAATGCCGTTGAATCGGCTAAATACCTCAACCCTTAACCCTGTTATTAGATAAATACGTCTCCTCTTTTTGCAATTTTGAATATCATGGCTTCCGATTTTTTCTCTTTTTTCTTATAATCTTCCCAGAGTTAGATCTGAAAAATAAGAATACTAAGTGATATTATCTAAATGTCCACATCCATGAAAAAATGTTTTAAAGATAAAAAAAAGATCAAAAATTAATCATTTCTTTATATTCTTTTTGAGAAAGTGTTCTTTTTTTACTAAAAGTATCGATACTGCAAATGCAATACCAATGAGAATTAGTATGTTATATCCAGGTATAAATTTATGATTTATGGGTTGTATGAGAGGGCATTGACCGATTTTGAATTCGACCACACATAGATCAGTACTACCTGCACCATAACTCTGTGTATATCCAACAACGAGGGCAGTTCCGTTTGGTCCTAATACTAATCCTTGAGAAAGTTCGGTTTCAATTCCACCCCAGACACAAGACCAATCAGCTTGACCTGTAGTATTAAATCTAACTAAGCACATATCGTATTCGTTAAAATCACTCGCCCACGGGCGAGTATATCCTGCTAGATAAGCATTTCCAGATGAATCCATCACCATAGCAAAAGTATAGGCATGATTAGATTCTTTCCAAGTATTGTTCCATTGATAATTTCCATCAGAAGTAAATTTGATTAACCCTATATATTGGGGGACTGGTCCAAGTTCAGCACGTTTAGAACAATTAGGAGTTATTTCATAATAAGCAGCAATATATAAATCACCAGAAGGAGTATAAATTATTTCTGTCCCATAGTCACCATCAGCACATCCCCATGTTTTGTTCCATACAATCCCACTAGAGTTGAACTTTATCAGGTAAAGATCACTTTTTTCGAATCCAAAACTTTTAGTATTTCCTACAACATAGGCATTTCCTAGTGGATCTAAGGTTAAACCATAAGCTGCTTCATGATCAGCTCCTCCACAAGTGTAGTTCCAAACTACGCCACTCGAATTGAACTTTACCAGGAACACATCAAAACCACCTGCTCCAAAACTATTTGTACGTCCTGCTACATAAGCATCGTTTTGTGAATCCAGCGTAATACTCCATCCAAATTCGTCTTCAAGTCCTCCCCATGTATAATTCCATTCCACACCTCCAGTTGGATTAAATTTTATAATGAGTACATCAGATCCGCCTGTACTATATGGATCACTTGAAGTGTGTCCAGTTACATAAACATTATCATAAGAATCTATCGCGATACTAGTACCCCATTCTGAATCAATTCCCCCATATGTTTTGTTCCATTCCAATCCTCCAGAAGAATTAAATTTTAATAAGCAAAGATCTGAGACCCCTTCGCCAAAACTAGTAGTATATCCCACAAGGTACGTATTGTTTAAAGAATCTTTGGCAATATCATAGGCGGATTCACCACCACTTCCCCCCCATGTATAATATGATAGATCGGTGTAAGTAACTGCACTATAAAGCTGAATAGAATTCTCTTTTGGTATCGTAATGATCCCATTAAAGGTTGTTGGTGCTATTAGAAAAAGTACACATATCCAAACAGTAAAGACAAGTCTGAAATATTTTTTATTAGATTTCATATTTTTCCCTTTTCAAAATTGAACTGCCTTATTATAAATATATCAATAGGTTCGCTAAAATAGTGTTCCACTTTTCACTATTTTTACTTATTCCATAACAAATTAAATATATAAAACTTATGTTTGAATGAACTATTTTGAGGAATCCTATAAAATAAATATTAATAGATTTCACTCTCCCCAAATATTAGTAAAGGATAAATACAAAATTAGTATTTTTAACTTAATCCAATTTTATTACACATCTGTAAGTGATAAATGGTGAAATCTAAAAAAAAAATAGAATTAATCTCAATTTTATTTGGAATGATTTTAGCAATCTCAAACATTCAATTTTTTGATTTTTTTAATGGATGGATTAATGATACTGAAGATCCAACTTTTTTTGAAGGAAAAAGACTAAAGAATGCTGGTTATTGGGATAACCTTTCATTTATATATATTGATGATAATTGGTCCGCTGCCGCAAGTTATGATTGGTGTAATGGTGATGGTTCATTTGGTAATCCCTATGTTTTAGAGAATATAACGATTAATGCGAGTAGTTCTCCAAAAGGAAGTGGGATTTATATAAAGAATTCCAAGAATGATTATTTTATAATCAGAAACTGCACAATCTATAATGCAGCGGGTTCATACAACGCTGGAATTAAACTTGAAAATACAACTAAAGGAACTTTAATTAATAATAACTGTACAAATAATGAGTATGGTATAATAATGCTCAATTCCTGTGAAAATAACTCCATTTCAGAAAATATTTGCAACGAGAATTTCCCTGGAATATATATTTGGAAAAATTGCAATAATAATACTATTCAAGGAAATACATGTAATTTTGATAGTTTGGGTATAGTATTGACTGAAGATTGTAACAATAACAGTATTAGAAGGAATATTATCAAAGACACGGTTGGTAATGGAATTAGTATTCGTTATAGATCTAATAACAATGTAATCTCAGATAATATAATTTTTAATGAATTAACTACAGATATGAGAAGAGGAATATATATTGAACAAAATTGCAGTAATAATGTAATTTTTAAGAATGTGGTGAATAATGCTCAGTACCACGGGATACTTATAAGTATCTTATGTCATAATAATTCAATTTTCGAAAATTCTGTTCAAAATAGTGGACAAATAGGAATATACGTAGATGCGGTATGTGAGAATAATAATGTGACAGATAATTATACTTATTTTAATGGGTTATATCAGATATCTACAGAAACTTTAGCGGATAATAATATAATCAAAAACAACATAATGGTTAGTGAGGATTATAATTATATTGGGGATTTTGGGGCTAATAATGATGTGGAGGGGAATTATCAATTACCAACAATTCCTTCACTTTGCATTGATGTGATCGACCAGTTTTCTTTGACAAATGAATTTATAGTGACACTAAATATCTCAAGCGGTTTGGGATTGGATCCTTGGGTACAATCCATTGAGATGTGGTGGGATGGTATTTTGGTTCCATTAGAAAACATTACTGAAATAGAAACTGGTTTATATAATGTTTCCCTAGTTCCAAAATTTAATGCTACAGAAACAGATCTTTACTTATTGAACATGACAGTAATATCAGCAAATCATTATGAAAAGTACTTCGAAACTTTCCTCGTAGTAAAAAATTATGAGATAATTGAGATATTTGACGCCATACTGGTTGAAATTGTTAACAGTATTTTCTCACTTGAGTGTTTTAATATAACATTTTCTGTCCTTAATGAAGCTTCACTCCCTATTAATTCAACATCGATTCAAATATGGTGGGATGGTAACAATGTCTCAGATAATATTCAGAATATAGGAAATGGATTATATTTTATTTCATTAGAATCAATAATAATCAAACCAAATGAAGATCCAATACTATTAAATATAACTATCTCTGCTAATGGTTATATCAGTAAGTATTTCGAAACATATTTAGCAATAAGACATTATGAGATACCTGAGATTTCTGACACAATGTCGATTGAGATTGTTGATAGTATTTTCTCACTTGATTATTTCAATATTACATTCTCAATCTTTAATGGATCATCGTTTCAAATTAGTTCAGCATTGATTCAAATATGGTGGGATGGTAACAATGTTTCAGATGATATTCAGAATATAGGAAATGGATTATATTTTATTTCATTAGAATCAATATTAATCGACCCTGATGAAGATCCAATACTACTGAATATGACGATATCTGCCGATGGTTATATCACTAAATACTTCGAAACATATATTGCCGTAGATCCTGACGCAGTTAGTTCGAAGGGATATTTTCCACGAATCACTCCAATAGAAGTAATTATCATTACTCTCTTATTAATTATTGGTATTCCTGGTGTTGTATTAGGATTACTAATATATCTTCTCAAGAAGAGAAGAACTATTAATTAATTCTCCTTTTTTTTTAAAAATTTAAATATAGAATTTTTAGTTAAAGCGTATTCAATACTTTTCCAAGTCTTGAAATCTAAAATTAAAAGAGAAATATTAGAAAAATTAGGAAAAAAAAATTATATTATAATAGGATCTTTAGGATTAGAGGTTACTTGTTCACATTTTTCTTTGCCAACGATGACATCATCTTCTAATCTGATACCCCATTTACCAATCCAATAAAGGCCGGGTTCATTGGTATATACCATATTCTCTTTGAGCGGTGTATTACCGGGAGCTGCCCGACTTATTCGAGGTCCAACGTCATGAGCTTCAAAACCTAAAGCATGTCCTAATCCATGGAAAAATAATTTTTCATGATCAAAACCTTTTTCAGCTAAATATTCGCGACATTTAATAGAAGGTACACGACTTGAAGTACCATCGGTATAATAGGTATTAGCAACCTCTTTTGCTTGATATAATGCGTTATAAGCATCGATAAATTCTTCTGAAGGATTTCCTTCAACCCAATATGTCCAAGTAATATCAGAACACATATCATCAATTTGAAGTCCCGTATCAATTAGTAGAGGGCCAGGTTTTATTTTTTTATTAGAAGTGTTATGATGAGGGTCTGCAGAATGTTCTCCAGTACCCACTATTGCCGGAAAAGCGGGTTTACCTACTTTTGCATATTCGTATTCTAATTTTGCCATAACTTCTTTTTCTGTCATGTCCTTTTTTGCAAAATCTGGAACTGTTTTTAAAATTTCTATAGTGGCTTTACACACATTTCTCAAATCTTTTAATTCTTCTGTGGACTTAACACTTCTAAGTGCATATATAATAGGTGCTGCTGATATAAAATCTGTATTTGGTGCCATTTTTTGTAATGCTAGATGAGTACCAACTGGTATGTAATCTGCATATGAAGTAGTAGTATCTTCAAATATATTCTCACCAAAATCAAGAGCTATCTTAGGTTTGTTAATTAATAATTTTAAATTATCTGCAAATTCCTTCATAGAATTAAAGGGAATAACTTCTGCATTTACTCTCTTATTTTTAAGAGAGTTTCTGACCATATTTGCTTCCATAACCACAGGGAGAACTCTATGGTTCCCATCAACAGCAATAAAAATAGCATGAAGAGCGTGAGAGGCAACTCCTAATAAATATCGAGAATGGATATCATTATCTTCATTACAAACTATTAACCACCCATCTCCATTAATTTCTTGGAGGATTTGCTGAGCTTTTTCAAATTTATTCATATTTCAAATCATTAAATGATTTTTAATTAATTTTATTATATTACAATATATTTGATTTGATTGTATAAAAAATCGATTTATTCTGAATAATTTAAGAGATTGAGGGTAGAGATTATAGGAATTCAAAGATAAGAATTTTTACTAATTTTATTTATTAAGAATAAAAATATTTATTATTGCTTAGTCCATTAATTAATAAGGATTAACAAAAATATTCTTTAAGTTGAGAATTGATATGTCAGAAATAAAAAAGATCCAATTAAGTACCGGTACGGAAGTAGATTTTGATAAAAGAGCACCAACTACTCTTTATGAGTTGATAATTAGCGAAATATTAATTCCAAAATATAAGGAAAATGCTGATTGGAATTTAAGTTTGAATATTATTATTGAAGAAATGAATCGACTCATAAAAAAATATGATTTAAACCCCAAGTTAAAATTAGGATTACTCAATGATGTTGAAGAACATTTAGATAAAGATATCGAAGAACTAACAGGAGTAGATAAAATTGAGATATTATTTTTGAATATGGATGATTATGTTGAAGATATAAAGAAGTTAATGCTTGCAGGACAAGATAAAGAAGAACTACGCACCAGTATGACTCAGCTGATAATGCCCTTGACGCTTTTTGAATTATCTGAACTTTTTATTTATTTGGCAAAGCGAACTTTCTTAAAATAATCAACTTTTTATCTTTTTTTATAATTATTGAGTTTTTCCTTCTCTCAAAGTCGTAATCGGTCTACTTTGTAAAATATAGATATTGTCCTCTTCTATTGCCCACTCAATATCTTGAGGATAATTCAAACTTTTTTCAAGTTTTAAGCCAATTTTATAGAGTTGAAAAAGCTGTGATTTAGTTAAAGAACAGACTTCTTTAAGATTCTTTTCGGTTGCCTTAAGAGTTGTAAAAGAGTCTTTAGGATTAAGGATAGACATTTTTTCCTTTTCTCCTATAACCATTTTTATAATTTTGAATTCATTTTTATTTAAAATTATAAGATCTGGGATTACTAAGTTGCTTGTTATAGTTTCGCCCAATCCCCATGTGGAATTAATTAGAATTTCATTCTTTGAATTGTTAATTACATTGACTGTAAATAGAACCCCTGAAATTTTAGAGTTTATCATTTCTTGAATAATTACTGCCATTTGTAAGTCCTTTAATAAAAATGACTTTTTACTTTTTCTTATTTTTAGAAGATAAAGTAATGCACTTGGATTAAATAATGAAATCCAACAATTCTTTATAGAATTAATTATCTCTTCAAAATTAATAATATTTAAATAGCTCTCTGCTTGTCCTGCAAATGAAAATTCAGTTGAATCTTCGATATTTGCAGAAGATCTTACAGAAAAAGAGACTTTTTCTCCTAAATTCTTACACATAATATC
The DNA here is from genome assembly GCA_019058425.1 of Promethearchaeota archaeon. GTDB lineage: Archaea > Asgardarchaeota > Lokiarchaeia > Sigyniarchaeales > SOKP01 > Loki-b32. Next base: position 11,709 of record JAHPYZ010000075.1, on the reverse strand, counting down.
ATATGCTTCTTTAATTTCTTTAAGAATCTCAGGAGGAATTTGTGCTTCTATGAATAAGTTTTTTATTTCTTTGGAGATATTTAATACGTCTTTAGGTTTAAAATCGATTGAGAACTTTTTGAAAATTTTTTCTATTTTGGAAGAGTGTTCGAGAAATTTTTTAAAAGCACGTGTATTTACAACAATTCCAGGTGGTACATTAATTCCGAGATTAATCATTTTTATTAAATTTGAACATTTACCACCATATAGGTTTAGAAGTGGTTTTGCGTTTGATAAAAATTCTACGTATGTCATGCTTTTTTTTATTTAATTTCAGTACAGTAAAAGTACTTTTAGTTATTTTTCAACTAAATAGAGAATCCCAACATCTTCTCCATCATGAACAATTTTAGCTGTTTTCCCATTTAATGTTGGTATATCTTCTGTTAAGAATTTAATACTCATTATACAAGGTAATCCAAATTCTCTAGAAACAATAGCTAAATGTGAACCAGCAGAACCCTTAGTACATATAGTACCTGTCAAGTCGGAAAGAATAGGGCTAAGTGTTGTGATTCCAGCATCTTCTACAATACAAATTTTTCCAGTAGCTTTATCAAATAGATTAATAACATCTTCTATTGTTTGAACATAAACTAACTCTCCAGTAACTTCAGATTTTGATGAACAAGATAATCCTTCACCGATTTTTTCCATAATTAATGTCCCAAAGGAATCTTAATTTATAGTAGTTAAATGATTTTTTATTTTTTAAATAATACTTTAATTTTATAAAATCTAAAGATTTGACTATCAACTATAAATATAAATAAGTTGAAATTAATAATCAACAATCAAAATTTTAAGAGATTAACGATATGGATATTAAAGAAACTAATGAATTAATTACACATGTATCTGAAATAATAGATTACCAAGTCTCGAAAAGAGGTTTATTAGAATCACAATTGTTTCCAGTTACTGCCTATATATGTGTCTCTTTCTATAATTCTTATGATATGCTTTATGATATTTTGAAAAAGGTATCAGAAAAAACAACTCCTGAAAAAATGGGAAAAGATAGTAGGAAGATTCTTTCAGAGATCCAAGCACTTAGTATTTTCTATATCCCATTATACTATATGGCTGGTCGTATGGGGGAGATCTATAGAAATAATGAAGATCCAAGTAGTGAAAGCGAAGAAAAAAGAAAACAAACGATGTTTATCTTAGATTTCTGGAAAAGATTAGCATCTTCATATTTTCCTGGTGGTAAATTATCAGTAAATGATTCTGAGAAAAAAAATATTGCATTAGATCAATCAGATATAGAATGGACTTTAAGTAATATTAAAGATGTTTCTAAAGAACAGGCTACTAAGATTAAACGAACAATGGCAAACCTGGAATTGGTCTCATATATAGATGAATGTGAAGCTAGAGCAAAATTATGTGATCATGGACCTTATCACGTAGATGAAAATGAGATTTTGGTTTTTAGGGAAATATTACATTTGTATGATGGAGGTGAACCTCATTTTAATTGGTCTAAAACCGAAGCTAAGGCACCTCATGAAAATATCGCATTTGTACTGCGCTTAAAAAATGTTGAAATTGAATTAGATGAATTTGTATCTTTAGAATCAAAACCAATTGATTTTACTGATAATATTACAGGAGTAGCCATACTAACTAGGAATGAAAATGAGGTGATTCCTCTCGATTTTGGTGTTTTAAATGCATTTAATGATTATGCTATTAAAGCGAACAAGGAATTGTTTTTGAAATTTTCACACTGGGATAGAAAACAGAGACTTATTGCCGGAGCTTATGCTTATTGTTATGGATATGCAAGATATACTAATTTCGTTGGTATAACAGATAAAATAAATTGGGATCTAACTGAAAGAACAATGAATAAATATATACCAGAATTCATGGAAAGTGATTTCGATCAGGGGATACCAAGATTTTTCAGAAGTAGAGGAAAAAAAAAGAGAGAAGGACCTTCTCTGTATTTATTACCCGAGGATTAACTGATATGAATCTTAAAGATTCAAATTCAAGTCTAATAGATGAAGATGAGCTACTCCATGAACCCTCTAGTGAATCAAAATGGAGAGAATCTTATTATTTTAATTGGGTTGATCTCCAAAATGAAATTTCTGGTTTTTCAACGATAGGAATTGTTCCGAATGAAAATAGACGAGAATTTGTGTTTATATTATTTTTAAAAGGAAGAAATGAAATTTATTACAAGGAGCCACCACTCTTTCAATATGAGGATAATATTAATACTATGCTCACAGACAAGAAACTCTCTTACAAATTAATTAAACCCTTTAAGATTTGGCAAATTGATTACAATTCTCGTAAATTAAAATTCAGAATTAAATTTGAAACGAGATTTTCTACCTATAATTTTGGATTGAATTCTTCTGCTTCATGGCAGCAACATTTTGAAGCATCAGGGAAAATTCAAGGAGAATTAATATTAAAAGATAATAAAAAGATTGATATTCATGGATATGGACAACGTGATAAAAGCTGGGGTTATCGCGATTGGCATCAATTCGATAAATGGTATGCGGGGCATTTACAGTTCAAAGATTGGTCGTGTACTTTCCGAAAAGACTATTATAACAATAAAATAGATTTATCGGGACATATATCAAACATAGAGGGAAATATACCATTATCAAGTTTAGAAATTGAAACATCTGATGAAAATGACCAATTTAATAGTCCCCTTACAGCTACCTATTTAATTACTAGTATTGAGGGTATCTCTTATACAATTAAAGCAAAAAGAATTAAAAAGGATTCTTTTATTAGATTTGCGAGGAGTTTTCCAGGGGGATATACTGAACTTTTTGAGCAGATGGTATTTATGAAAAATATAAATACAGGTGAAATAGGATCAGGTATGATGGAGCATTTGCGAACTTTTTGGACATCTTAGATTTAGTTTTTAAAATTAAAAGTTTTAAATTATTTAACATTTAATCTAAAATAAAATATTAAGTATTACTAGATATTTAAGGGATATTAAAAATGTGTAAGTGGTGTATGCAACATGGAATTGGTAAGAAATGGTACATGAATGCAAAGAACTATTCAAATCAACTGGCGGATGAGCACAATTTAAAAGAATATCTTACAGAACAATGGATGAATTTTGAAGCTGTTTATATTAGAAAAATAGCAGGGATATCTTCTAAAGGATTAGGCTACAAATTACAGATGCCGATTATCGGAAAAATACTACGGAGGAGTGTTGAGCGAATGATACATGGAACCGTAAGACATCCAAACCCTATTAGAGCAGATGGTCATATTGGACAAGTAATTCCAATGGAAGATGCTCAAATCATACTTTCAAAATTAGCAGCAGAACCTATAGTTGAGACATATTGTATGTGCCGTAAGATGCAACGTGGTATAAATTATCAATCTTGTATTAATTTTGGAGTACTTTCAGAGGTGCTGGAAAAACTTCCAAGATTCATTCCAAAAGAGAGAGCACATAGAATATCAAGGGAAGAAGCTGTAGAGAGAATGGAACAACATAATAAGAATGGATTAGTAGCTACGGTTTGGTATCAGCCTTTTCCTTATATCAATGCTATATGTAACTGTGAAAGTCCTGAATGTGGTGCCTTGCGGCTAAGGAATGATTTTGATCTAATGATTATGTCTAAAGCTGAATATATAATTGATTTAAATCAAGATAATTGTCAGGGTTGTAAACAATGTGTTTCTATGTGTCAATGGAATGCTTTAAGATATATTCCATCTATTAATAGAGTAATTGTAGATTACAATAAGTGTTTTGGTTGTGGGGTTTGTCGTCATGCATGTAAGCATGATGCCCTTAAACTAATACCAAGAAAAGAATTCTTTGGATTTAATGGACATTTTTAGGTGTTAATATGGGAAAAACTAAGATAAAAATTGACTATTCAAAATGTGGTCCTAAAGGAAATGTGGATCCAAGAGATTGTGCTAAATGTCTTAAAGTATGTGATCCCTGTGTGTTTTTAAGACATGAAGATTTAAAATATAAAGAAGAGAATAAATACGATCCTCAACATTGGAAAATAACAGCAATATGGCCATCTGTTTGTACGCGATGTTATAAATGTGTAGATATATGTCCAGAAAATGCAATTTCTATTAAATAAATGGATAGATTTTAAAATCTATTTTTCTAAAATTAATCAAAAATAGCATCTTTTGCTGATTTATAAAGATAGTCAAAATAATATAAAGATGCTGGTCCGAAAGCCACATGGTCTGTTAATACCCCAAAATAAGACATTTTTTTAGGAAAGAAACTCTCAGAAAGTACAATAAAAGCATCCTCACCTTCATCTATTATAACAGCACTTCCAAAAATCTGATCTCTCCATCTTATTTCACAAAGTGCGTCATACTTCTTAATTAAGGATAGGAACTTTTTATCTTCTAACGCTTCAGCTTCAACCAGAAGACGTAAATCAGTTACCCCCCGTGCTCTCGCTTTTTTAATATCCTCATAAAATACATCAAGAAATTCATATTTTCTAGAAACTAGATAAATTGATGTTCTTGCTAAATTGATCAATGATAAAGCTTTATTAATACACACATCCCTTCCACGATGAATATATAAGGCAATCTTTATAGGAGTATCATGAGATTGATAAATTGGTGTTAAGGTTTGAATTATTTTATTAGAATGTTCATCAAAATTTGTATTATATTGTTTTTTGGCTATAATGAGAGCTTCATCTGGCGATTTGGCAAAATACCTACTGGGTCTCGATTCTTCCTCCTTGATCACCCATAGTTTCTCTTTTTCTAATTGAGTAAGTATATTGTATATACGTGAGTAGGGTACTCCTGAAGCCTCAGAAAGTTCCCTTGCATCCATTGGTCCTTTACTAATTAATGTGAGATATATAGAAATCTCATAATCCGTAAGACCTATAGATCTTAGTGATTCCTTTACATTATCTGGAATTTCATTTGACATTTTTTTCCCTTCTTAAATATAATAAAGCGCTTATAGATGATACAATTTATTATTATTAATATTATTAATACTAATCTAATATTATTTTTCTTTTACGATCGTCTTTATAATCCAAAACTTAAATATCAAAAAACTGTGAAATCTACTAACAGAAAATGTCTTTGAATTGCATGCATAATTGTTTTGTATGTATATAAAATAAAAATGCATTAAGAAGGTATTAGAACTTAAAATCAAGAAATCATATATGTTAAAGTATACTTAATTGGTGAAAAAATAAAAAAGTTATTAGAGTATTAATAGATTGAGAAAATTTAATTTGAAATTTTAGACATGTACCTATAACATTATATACAAAATTTTGCAAAAAAAGAATAAAATTAAAGTTTTGATACAAAAAATTTAATAGAATATTCATCATTTTTAATAATTAAGAAATTTTTTTTTTAAAAAAGTATATAAAATTTCAATTGTGATTACATGGATATTGTTGATCTAAAAATATTAGAATTATTAAAAGATGATAGTAGAATGTCGTTTAATGACATTTCGATGAATGTGGGAAAGACTGAAGCTACAGTACGGAGAAGAGTGAAAAAATTGAAAGAAGATGGAATTATAAAAAGATTTACAATAGAATATAATGTTGATAATAAACCTCGTACAAGAGCTACTGTAAAAGTAGAACCTGATTTTAAGGAGATTAAACGGATCTTAAAAGAGTTATTAGAGATTGAGGAAATAACTGATATTTGGAGACTTTCAGGAGATTGCGGTTTATTTATGAGAGTAGAAATTCCCTCTATTGAAAATTTTAATCCTTTAATTGAAGAAAAAATATCTCAAATTAAAGGTGTTAAGATTGTCGAAACCTGTTTCATCACAGATGTAATTAAATAGTTATTTGAACTATTTTTTTATTTTTTCTTTTATTAGATGATATTTAATTTGCCTTTTGGATAGAAACGATTTTACTTTGTAATATTGGTTATTTCTCTAAAAGTTTATCTATTGTATCCATTCTTTTTTTAGTTTTCTTTAAGTCTTTTTGAAGCTTTTTTGAACGTTTTACATATTCATCATCATCTAATTTACCTGAGGAGTGCTTTTTATCAACAAATTTTAACAAATCTTGGACTGAACTTAATTTTGTCTTTAAACCTTCTTTTTCATCTTTGAGTTCATTTTTAGATTTGGATTTTGTTTTCGGCTTAGGTGGAGGACTTAATTCATCTTCATCTTTTAGTAAAATCTCCGGTTTTGGTGGAAGAGCTGTTAAAGTTGGGTCTTCTTCAAGGAAAATATCATCAATATCTTGTTTTTTGGGTTTTTCAGGAACTTTAGTAAGTTCATTATCAGATGTGTCATCTATATTATTTTTTTGAGATGCTTCGGAAGAGAGAATTATATCTGAATCATCTAGTTCAAATATTTTATCATCTGAACCTATAGTTTTTTCTACTAGTCTGTCAATTGTAGTTTTAACGGTATTAATCTGATTTTGAAATATTTTTAGTAATTCTATCAATTCGCTTTTTTTTGAAATTTTCATTGAAAAATCAATATCTATCGATCTTCTCTCTGTTGGAACTTGAGAAATAGAACTTTCCTGCGCTTCTGTTGATTCCTGTGGAATTGCAGAAGGTTGAGGAATAGGGGCTGGTACCTCCATATTCACCCTTAATTCCATCCTAAAATCAGAGATGAGCCATTTAAAGATATTTGATGCTAATTGGGGGTTATCATTACATTGGAAACCACCTCCAACTTTATCTCTAAATAATTCGTAACTTCCAATACAGCATACTCTTCCATTTTCTTGTTCTGAAACACAAACAAGAGGACAAGAAAAAGGTTCAGATGTTTCATTCGAATCTGCAATAGAAAATGCCCCACTTCCAATCACTGATAAAGAAGATCCTGATCTATAGCATATTGTACCAATATCAGCTGTTATTGGATGGGGTATGTTAAAAGCTGACACTAAAGGAATATTTTCAACGCCTAAGTTAATTCTCTCATCTAAAACTTGGTCATTTTCAAATGCAATCCCAAATTGTTCTGAAATTTCAGATAAATTGCTTCCACGGCCCCTATCACCACCTGCGTGAGATAATAAAAGTAATCCTCCTCCAGAATTTTTAACCCAACTTACAATAGCATTTATTTCAAAAGAAGAGATTCTAGCAAAATCGGGGCATACAAAAACAAGAATATCATATGGTATTAAAGATTCTTCTGTAATTGGTACTTCTAAATAATTATAACAGATATAATCATTTGAATTTAGATAATCTCTGAGTTCAGTGAGATTTTCATCGATTTTTCCTCTTGGCTTGTGAGAAACATCAAAAGCAATATGATATGGCATAGTTAATCATTAAAAGTGTATTATATTAATTTTAAGTTAATCAATTTCTTGTAGTTATTATGTAGTATTTTAATATTTCGATAATTAATATTTAACTATAATATTTAGAAGTTATAACTCAGATTAATCAAATTTAAAGAGATTCTTATTTTAAAGTAATCTAATACGTGCTTTTATCCCCGATTATTAAATTATCTTTGCTAATATTCTCAATGTGTACATTACTTCCAATAATCGAATTTTCCGATATTAAATTAGTTAAATGAGCACGCTCCTCAATAACACAGTCTTCTAAAATGCAATTCTCAATTGTTGAGTTATCACCTATGGAAACATATGGACCGATCACAGAATTTATTACTTTTGTATTTTTACCGATATAGACAGGATTTTTTAAATATGAACGTTCAATAGTGATATTTTGACTCTGCTCTTCAACTCTAACGGAGTTTTGTTGTAACAAATATCGATTTCCTCTTAGTAGTTCAGAAGGACGGCCAAAATCTAAAATTCCTTGTTTTAATTCTACAGCAGCAATTTTATATCCTTGATCCACCAAATCTTGTAAACTTTCTGTCATATAAACTTCTTTTGAATCTTCAGTCCTTTGATCTAAATACTTTTTAATATTTTTGAATAATGCATGAGTTGCACTATTAGAAAAGGCGTAAGGACCAGCAATAGCTAAATCAGACACAAATTCTTTTGGCTTTTCAACTAATTGTTTTATTAAATTATTATCATCGATTTCTACTACACCATAAGAACTTGCGTCTTCTTTAGGTACTTTCATAACAGTTATTATTCCATCCACATCAGATTCCCAATATTTATAGAGGAGATATGAAAACTCATCAATTGGAATCATATCGCTTAAGAAAATTAGAGATCCTTCTCTTTTATCTTCCTCTACATTTTTTAATTTTGATTCTTGGAATCTAGAATGTGCTAAATAAACAGCTTCTCCTAGACCCCAATAATAAGGATTACCTTCATTATATCCTCTTGGGATCTGTTCAATAAAAGTTAATTTAAATTTATCACCATAATAGGTTTTTATATAATCAATTATTTGTCGCTTTTTATAACCTACAATTAGAATTAATTCAGTATCTGAATCAAATGTATTTCTGAATTTAACAAGAATATGATCTAGAACAGTCTTTCCAGCTACTTTCAAAAATGCTTTTGGTTTACTTAAAGTAAAAGGACGTAATCTGCTTCCAATACCGGCAATTGGACCTATTATTTTCATTTTTTTTCAAGAGTCTTGTTTTAATAAAATTTGGATTCATCTGAATCGAAAATCCTCTGTAGGTATCCAAACAATAGATCTAAACCTTTTTCTTCCTTAGTTGAGCAAGGTATTAATTCTGAAGTTGACCCTAATTGAATGAATACATCTGAAATTAACATTGATAATTCTCTAATTAAACCCATCTCACGTTCATTTGTGGAATCCTCAAGAGCTTGAAAATCTTGGCTCCAGTTAACGATCATATCGATTTGATCTTCATCCAATAGATCTACTTTAGAGAGTACATTTATTTGGGAAATGTTTTTAAAACGAAATTGAACAGATGCTGCAAGTAATAATGTGGAAATAAAACCATTTGGTCTTAGCACAAAATTTGAATCAAAAAGAAAGGTAACTGCTCTTTGAATAGACCCAAATCCTAATGTACTAGCTATTAATGGTCCAGTTTCCCTAAAAGCGAATAGTTCTAATTGTCCTGCTGTATCAACAAATATCCAATCAGGATTATACTCATCTATCTCATCTTTCAGGTCATCAAGATAATTCACCATTAAATCTGATGCTAAAATTATAGCGCCATTTGGTCCTAAACCATATTCTTCCATAACTTCTCCTAGTACAAGATAATCTCTTATATCGATATCAGGTGTGTAAGGCATAACTCTTACACCTGGATCTAAATTTAATGTGATTGCAGAGATTTCTGGATTTCTATTTACTACATAATCCTTTATGTCTCCTGTAAGAGTACTTTTTCCACTTCCCGCTGTACCAATGAAATAATTCAATAAAATTTCAATTAACCTCGATTTAGTTGCGATTTTAATATTTGATTATTGGTTTATAGTAAATGATTTCTCTTAAAATAAAGGGTTTTTTCTCATATAGATTTGATAATAAATATAATTTTTGTGATTAAATAAAATTTTATGAATTAATTTGAAATACATTTGAAAAGATCAGTTATTTTGAACTCTGTAATTTATTATATAGTAATATTTTTTAAATAATATTGACGTGAAATTAACAGAAGTTATCCAAGTCGAGTTTTCATCAGAATTATCAAAATTATGTCATTTAGCTAAGAACCTGTATAATCTAGCGAATTGGTATATGAGACAGGATTTTTTCAATCTTAATAATATTTTAACCTATTATGATTTAGATTTCATTCTTAAAAATAAACAAGCATACCTAAACCTTCCTTCTCAAACATCACAGCAAATCCTCAAATATGTGAATAGAAATTGGAAGTCATACTTTAAAAGTATCAGAGAATATAGAAAAGATCATAAGAGATTTAAAAATAGACCTAAAATACCATGTTATAAAAAGAGAAATGGAGAATCTGCAGTTATTTTCACTAATCAGCAATGTAAGATAAATCAAGGATATTTACACTTTCCAAAGAGAATAAATCTTATCCCAATAAAAACAAGAATTACAGAGAGACTTAAAGAAGTAAGGATAATCCCTTTAGGAGTAAAATATAAAGTTGAGCTTATTTATGAGAAGGAAGAAAAGGATCTAGGATTAAGTAAAGAGCATATTTTAAGCATTGATTTAGGATTGAACAATCTCATAACTGCGGTAAATAATAATGGATACAAACCATTTATTATTAAAGGTGGGATGATAAAATCTATAAATCAATATTATAACAAGCAGTTAGCATTTTATAGAAGTATTGAAAATAAGAAAGGCAATTTTCAGGACACCAAGAGAATTCAAAAACTACATTTAATCCGAAACAATAAACTTAGTACCTTATTTCATCGAATCTCTAAAAATATAATTGCATATTGTATTTCAAATAACATTGGAACAATTGTAGTAGGGTATAATCATAGCTGGAAGCAAAAGATCAAAATTGGAAAAAGAAATAATCAGAACTTTGTCCAAATCCCTTTCCTAAAATTAGTAAAACAAATCCAATATAAAGCTCAATTAGTAGGGTTTGCGGTTATAATGATTGATGAAGCCTATACTTCTAAATGCAGTTTTTTGGATAATGAAGAAATAAAGAAACATGAAACCTATGTTGGTAAGAGAATTAAAAGGGGATTATTTAAAACTTCTAACGGAAAGATTATTAATGCCGATGTAAATGGAGCTTATAATATCATGAAAAAAGCATTCCCAAATACTGTTTCGGTTGATGGGATAGAGGCATTCGGACTAGTGCCACAAGTAATCCAACAAAACATTGTTGACAGTATTATTTGAAATAAAATGAGTAAATATTTACTTGTTTTAATGGTCTGTGATATGACAACGTACTTGAAAAAAAAAGGACTGTTTTAAATTAAGGAAATAATACTTAATGTTTACTAGATTATGAATGACAAAATTGAGGACTCAAAGGTAGAAATAACCTCTGAATTAATGGATTTTTTTCAAAAAGATAAAAAATGGTTCGACCTAGGCTCAAAATCCTTAAGATTTACAGCACCGCCAATTATTGGGTTTTTTATTGCGGATAAAAATGGTACAATCATATTAACCTGTGAATTATTTGATGGTGCTCTAGAATATTTTATAAAGAGGGATATCAAGAATGAGAATACAAAAAAAAATTTTGATATTGACCTTATTCCTCCGTTTATTTGTGCGTTAGAAAGTTTTTCTGACCAAATCTGTATAGAAAATTTAACAGAACTTAAAATAAAGGGAACTAATATAAAGATTCATACAATATTCTGCTTTATTCAATATACCATTACTTTCTTTTTAAATCCGTTTTTCAAAATAAAGCCTTTTGAAAATCTGATTTGTGAATATTTTTTTACACTTTTTGAGGAACACAAGACTGAATTTGGAGAAATCTATCAACCAAGTTCAAGAGAATTACTTTCTCAAATTGAATATAATGGAAGGAAATGGCTCATAGATTTAATTTTTCAAAAACTTTCTGAAAAGAGTTAAAATAATCCCATTTTGAATACTCTTATTATTTATGGATTTTTTTTATATAAAAATATATTTAGACACATTCTAATTCATTAAGAGTAATTCCAGAGAGATTCAATTAATTAAAGTTATTATATCATTAAACTTCATTTATTTAGATTAATATATAAT
>JAHPYZ010000074.1 GCA_019058425.1 Promethearchaeota archaeon | reverse complement strand
AATCCACAGGATTTGAAATATATACAGCGAATCTTAGAACTAAAACTTGGTATCCCTTAGTATATGGAATTAAAGGATCATTAGATGTTAAAATGCTTCCAGAAATTTTAAAATTCATGAATCCTATTATTGAAGGGAAAGCTGCATACCTTGAATATGATGAGGATTAAAGCGTAGGAAAAAGGGTGTTTATAAAACTATGCCTAAATTTAAAGCTGTCGCAGTAATACTAGCTATATTTTCATTAATAGGCATAATACATGGTGCTATTTTAAATTCTTTTAATGTTTTTGTAAGTTGGATATTAATAGGAATTTGGTTAATTTTTTCTGTAAAGGTTCTAAAAAATTTAAAGCAGTATCGTGAATATCGAAGTCCTCACAATACTGCCTTTTTTATTATTGGTCCTGTCATTGTTGGTGTATTTTATTCAATTTGGGGAAATTTTACTGGTCTATTAGGAGAAAATCTTCTTGAAAGTTCAGATTTATATTTAAGTTGGTGGAGTATTTTATTTGGGTTTCCTTATGTATTATTTGGTTCGATATCTTTATATCGTTGTTTTAAAAAATATAGTGTAATTTATTTTGGCACAAAATCAGTAAATGCAAGGAAACTTGGGTATTTCTTAGGATTCTCAATAGTTTTTTTTATTATCGTTTATTGGATAAGTTTTTATTCACTTATTGACATCTATGAATCTCTTTTAATACCGATTCATTTTTTAATTGATCTGAATCTTTTATTATTGCTCATTGTAAGTATCATAATTACGATTATTCATGGATTTTTTGGAGCTCAGTCACAATTACCTCGATTGTCTCGAGATTACATAACACGTCGTACGAGCAGATTGAATGATTTAGTGTCACCTAATCGACGTAGAGAGAGTAGTCGTAGCACAATACGATCATCTCCAACACCTTCAACTAGAACCGTATCTCGGACTTCAAGATCAGTTTCCCGCTCCTCAAGAGCAACTCCTTCTGGACATGTGCAATCAAGAAGTTCTAGAGTTAAAACATCAACTCGAAGTACAAGTAGTAGTAAAACAGGGAGACCAATTAGAAGTAGTCAAAAGACCACAAAACAAATAAATTTTAAGTTGTATAGACCAAAAGCCGCAAATTTATCAGTTGAAGATTTTAAATGCATTTTTTGTTTTAGATTGCCCGAATTTCCTAAAGATAATGGTAGAGGAATAATTTTATGTCCAAATTGTAGATATCCTGCTCATGCAGATGAGTTCAAAGACTGGCTCAAAAGTTCTCGTCTTTGTTCTAGATGTAACGCTCCAATTCCATCAAATTATAGGAAAAATCCCAAAATAATTAGTATAAAAAAATATATAGTCATATATAAAGGATTATTAAGGAAATGACAATAATTTCGAAAATTAATGTTTAAATTTAATTTTCTTTTTTAACTCTCCCACTGTTGTTTTCAATTCTGCAAATACGTCATGGGGATGTATGCTTTCAAAAGATTGAATCTGGAATTTTACTTTAAATTCATCTTCAAGATTGGGAAAATCTCTTAAAATGAAATTTTTTGCCATTTCTCTTATTACATCTTCAGAAAATAGAGGTTTAAGATGCGCACTTCTTACTAATTCTGCTTCTTCTGGTCTTTTTAAAACAGATTGAATTTTACCACTCATAGATTGTTCTATAACATCAATGATATCTAAAACGTCCACCTTATGATTAGTTAAATCTTTTATTTGGATAATTATTGTCCCAATGGATCTTTGGTTATGTGAAGAAAAAGGAAGTAGATTTAATAATTTATTGAGATCTTCTTCAGAAACATTAATATCTTTTCTAGATTTAACAACTTCTTCAGCATATTCCAGAGAAAGTTCTTTGGCGCAAGGACAGACAGTCATACCAACTGCACTGGCTCCAACAAAATAATTATAATCAATATTACCTGAAATGTCTCGTATTGCTTTTACAAAAGAACTAATATCATACGATTTTTGAATAATCCTTTCATCATTTTCTCTCACTTGAACAACAATCTTACCTTCTAGTTTTACTTCAGCTTTAGAAGTATAAGGGTGTCGTTCCATTAATTTCTTTACAATTCTATCTCCAACAAGTTCAATAGTTGGAGTAGGTTTGAAAATTACTTCATTAATAACTTCTTCTATAGTTTCCGAAGTTCGGGACATGTGAATTCCACGTTGTTGAGCTGGAAGATTGATCAACGCAGAGATTTTAGGATAAAAAGAATATCTTTTATTCTCTTGAACAATTTCAACTTTTTTTTCCAATTCTACAATTCCAACCTTATCAATTGGAATATCTATACCTGAGCCAGAATCTTGTAAATCTGTTTTAAATTTAGTAATTAATAGCCACCAGTATCAAAAATTTATTTTTTAATGTTCTATTTTTTAAAAGGATTAGAAATATTTAAAATAATTTACATTGTTTATGAATTAATGGCTAAAAAATACTTATTTAGCAAATATGCTTTAATTGGAGAGAATTTAGATTTAAAGCAAAACGTAAAAATAGATATTGATCATAATGGAAGAATTATCGATATTTCTTCTGATGATATCGTTGAAAATATCACAACCATAGCCAATCATCAAACATTTTTGATGGTTCCAGGCTTTATAAACTCACATATCCATATTGGAGACAATTTTGCCAAAGAATTGGGTTTTAATAAGGAGTTGGGGGAAGTTGTTGCCCCACCATTTGGTCTCAAACATAAATTATTAAGACAAACTCCAGAAGATATTAAAATTATTGGAATTCAAAATGCTGTTAAAGAAATGCTCTCAAATGGTATTACATTTTTCATTGATTTTAGAGAGGGAGGAGTAGAAGGAATAAATCTTTTGAAAAAAGTATTAATTGATAGTTCTATTAATTATTTAATTTTAGGACGTTTTATGGATGAAAGTGAGATAGATCCTGTTTTTGAATCCGCCGATGGCATTGGATTATCAAGTTATAAACAAATTAATGCAAAAAACAAACAGTATTTAACATCGGCTAAAAAAAAATTTAAAAAATCAATTGCTTGTCACTGTGCCGAGAAAACTCGTAATGTTAGTCTTATAAATGAAATGTTTAATGATGATCTTGTGGACATCATCATTCATGGAACGAAATTTGTGAACAATGATTTAGAGAAAATAATGCAAAAGGGGAAATCTCTTGTTTTATGTCCTCGTTGCAATGGATATTTTGGGGTTGGATTTCCTCCTATCAATGAAATTCTCAACTTGAAAGTTCCAATATCATTGGGAACAGATAATTTAATGGTAAATAATATTGATTTATTTGAAGAGATACGATATTTTTACCGAATATCGAGAGTTTTATGCAATTATAATAAAGAACTTATAATTTCTTCCAAGGATTTGTTAAAAATGGTAACAATAAATGCTGCGAGAAATTTTAATCTTGATGAGGAATTTGGTTCAATTTCAAAGGGAAGATATGCTGATTTTTTTTTAATTGATCTAAGCGATCCAAATCTGTTTTCTTCTAAATTAGATTCTGATAATATATATGATTTAATTACTCAAAGGACAAAATCAGAAAATATAAAAAAGACATATATTAAAGGGGATTTAGTATTTGAAAAAAATTAATAGACCTTATATCATTTTAAGTGCTGCAATGACAATAGATGGCAAAATTGCAACTAAAGAGGGTGATTCAGAATTATCGGATAAAGTTGATTGGAAAGATGTTCATAATCTTCGGACTCAAGTTGATGCAATAATGGTAGGAAAAAATACAATTTTAAAAGACAATCCAAAATTACATATTAAATACTATAATCACAATGGATATTATAGAATTGTTTTAGACAGCAATTTAACTATACCACTAGAATCGAACGTAATTACCTTCCGACCAGAAATTTATCCTACAATAATTTGTACTACTGAAAATGTTCCATTGAATAAGCAAAGTAATTATGAAGATAGAGGTGTTAGAATAATTAAAGCGGGGGGTGGTAAGCGTGTGGATTTAATAAAGCTTTTACCAATACTAAAAAGTACTGGAATAAATTCTATCTTACTGGAAGGTGGTGGTAATTTGAATTGGAGTTTTATACAAAACAATTTAGTTGATGATATAAGGTTAACTATAGCACCCTGGATTGTAGGTGGGAAGGATGCTACAAGTTTAGTAGAAGGAATAGGATTTGATGAGATTAAAAGTGCACCTAGATATGATTTATTTGATGTTAAAATCAGAACTTATTATATTACGTTGAGTTATAAAAAGAGAAAGTGATGAATGAAAAGAAAACCAAGCAGCTAATCAGCTTTACTAACAAAAACCTGAGGAACAAGGTTAAAGATATAAAAGCTCAATTACCTAAGGAAGAACGTTATATTATTACATATTCCAAAAATTTTACTCTTTCGCTTTCAAACTTTTGTATCAATCAGTGCGGTTATTGCTTTTATAATTATAAAGTTCCAAAATTAAGTAAGGGAGGCAATGTTATTTTACTTACCATTGATGATATGGCAAATTTAATTCAGAAAGCTCAACACTATAATTGTAAAGAAGCCCTTCTTATGTCAGGAGAATGCCCCATAAGTTTTCCTGAGGTTAAAAATGAATTAGAAAAATTAAATTACTCCGATTTTATTAAATTTGTAGAAGATGCATGTATTTATGTATTAAATTTTAATATTTTGCCACATGCGAATTTAGGATATTTAACTTATGAGGAATTAAAAAAACTAAAAAATTTTAATGCAAGCATGGGATTAATGCTTGAAAGTACAAGTATGAAACTTTTTGAAAAAGGCGGTGTACATGAGAAATCTCCAGGAAAATTGCCAGAAAAGAGAATAGAGCACATTCAAAATGCAGGAAAGCTAAAAATTCCATTTACTACTGGTTTATTATTAGGTATTGGAGAAACTGTTGAAGATATTGTTAAAGATTTATACTTAATTAATGAGATCAATAGCGAATATGGACATATTCAAGAAGTTATAATACAAAATTTTAAAATAAAACAAAATATTCCTTACCAGCCTAAAAGGCCAATATCTATTAAGGAAATGCTAAAAATAGTAGGATTTGCAAGAATTATTTTTGAAAATGATATTGCTATTCAAGTACCACCAAATCTTATAACAGGTTATGAAAAAGAGTTTATCGATATGGGTATTAATGATTTTGGTGGAATTTCCTCTTTTACATTAGATTATATAAATCCTGAAAATCATTGGCCTCAAATAGAAGATTTGAATCAAATTTGTAAAGGAAAAGGTTATGATCTCAAAGAGAGACTGCCCATCTATAATAAATTTATAAAGAAAGAAGGATTTTGTCCAGAAAATATTAAAAAAGTAATAAATAATATAAACTTAGATGATAAATGCCCAGCTTTTTGAAAATATAAGTCCAGATATAAGAAAGATTCTACAGAAGACTATAGATTTAGAAGAAATAAGTTCAGAAGAAGCTTTAAAAATATTAAAAGTAAAAGGAAAAGAGTTTTTTGCTTTACAAAACGTAGCTGATCAGATTTGCTTTGAAAAAAAGCAAAACACTGTAACTTTTGTGATAAATAGAAATATAAATTTTACAAATATTTGTTATCAACATTGTAAATTTTGTTCCTTTAGTTTACCTGCAACAGATCCTAATGCTTTCTTACTTACAATTGATCAGATTAGAGAAAAAGTAATTGAAGCTAAAAATTTTGGATGTACAGAAGTTTGTATCCAAGGTGGCATAAATCCTGATGTAAAGTTTGATTTTTATTTAGATATTCTTAAATGTGTTAAAAATATCGATTCAACGATGCATATTCATGCATATTCTCCACAAGAAATATTTTACATAGCAAAATTGTATAAAAATTCAATAGAAAATACTCTAAGAGAGTTAAAAAAAGCAGGATTAGATTCAATTCCAGGAACTGCCGCAGAGATATTGGTTGATGAGATTAGAAATGTAGTTTGTCCGAACAAGATTAATACTTCTCTATGGAAGGAAATTATAACGACTGCTCATAAATTAAAGATTCCTACGACTTCTACTATAATGTATGGTCATATTGAAAGTTTAAATGATAGAGTTAAACATTTGGATATTTTAAGAGATATACAAAGGGAAACTCAAGGTTTTACTGAATTTGTACCATTACCTTTTATAAAGGAAAATCCAGTTTTATCTCGACTTGAGAAATTTCCATTACAACCTAGCTATGGGATGGATGATTTAAAATTATTTTGTGTAGCAAGATTATTTTTTAATAATTACATTGATAATATCCAATGTAGTTGGGTAAAATTGGGACCAAAATTTGCACAAGTATCTCTAAATTATGGAGTTAATGATTTTTCTGGAACATTAATGGAGGAAAATATATCAAAAAGTGCTGGTGCTGAATATGGTGTTCATTTAACTCCAGAAGAAATAGTTGAAATAATAAAAAACGCAGGTAAAAGACCAGCACAAAGAGATACAATATATAATATATTAAAACACTATTAGGATTTCAGCCTTCTTAATAAATAATATCTAAGAATTTAATTTTTAATGAGGTTCTCCAGACTGTAATAAATCTAAGACATAACGTTGAGCAATTAAATCGGAGTCAACTTTCCCTAATACGATACCCTCTTCTACAATAGGCATTGCTGAGATTTTATATTGCTCCAACTCACGTACGATATCTAATATTGTAAAATTTGGATGAGCTGTAATAACATCTCGAGTCATTATTTTATCAAGCGTATCATCCATATTTCCTACTGCCATAGCTTTCGTAATGTCCCAATCTGTAACAACTCCCACCAGTTTATCATTTGAAAGAACTGCGATTATATCACTAACTTGATTGATGATTAAAGACGCTGCTTCTTGTATTGTACTACTAACTTCAATTGTAGGTATTGGTATCATTATATCTTTGGCTGTACGCTCTCTTTCTTTAGCTGTAAGTCGCTGTAGACTAATTTGTTCAGCAGCAGTACACGGTAATATATCTGGATTTGCAGTCAGTAAATCAACAAGTTCAATCATATTATTATGAATAACATTTTCCCTATATTCTTCACCTGCTATTAATCGTTGCTTTGATAATTCAGTGAAATCATTTTCATGGTCTTTTAACCATTTTTCTACGGCTTCACGATTGCCTAGCATATCTTCTGGAATCTGTAAGTGATCTGGGGTCCTTACAATATGCTCTTGTGCAGCGAAAATTACCCCTCCTGAATTAACTAAATAATCATTTGCAATCATTACTCCTTTTTCTCGATATACTATTTGCTCCATACGGATTCTTGCAGCTTTTCTATTCGGATCGGGAGAATATGTATTAGCACCTTCAATAATAACTGCCCATTTTCCCATTCTATCAACTGTCATTGAAGGATTTTCTGAACTTCTAACGCACAAATAATTAAAAATAGGAGCAGCAGGAATAAAACAAAATGCATTTTCTAGGAGTAAATTATCAGCATTTGTAGAAAATTTCGTTGGATGCTTATATCCTTCTGATAATATCTGTTCTTTAAAATATATATTAGAAACTAATTTTTTTTCTATCCATAATTTAAATAATTGCTCAATAGGTAAACCGGATTCATTATATAAATATCCCTCCAAATCACTGATGCCAATAACTTTTGCTTCAGGTAATCGTTCTTTTAATATACGAGCAGCATGAGCTCCTACAGCTCCAAAACCTTGAATTAATATTTTAAGATCATTTGGATTGGGAATTTCTAAATTAGCGAATTGAGTTAATATTCTTAATCTCGGCATGATATCTAAAAGAGTTTGCAAAGCAATTATAACACCTCCCGCAGCAGCTCCAAGTTCATCGATACGATTCCCTCCCATATCAGCTGGTTTAGAAAGAGCATTATCTAACCCATTTTCAATAGCTATAGTTTTCATATCAGCATCATTTGTGCCAACATCCGGTCCTGGAAGATAAATATCTTTATAACGTCGAATTAATCGAGCAAAACCACGAACAATCTCAGTGTGTTTTTCAGGAGATAGTCCTCTTTCAGCTACAATTCCTGCTTTTCCACCTCCATAGGGAAGATTAGCAGCAGCATTTTTTAAGGTCATACCTCGTGCTAGATTATGGATATCAGAGGGGGTGATATCTGGTAACATCCTTATCCCACCCATAGAAGGACGTCCTCCCGCAAGAGAATCGACTACTACATATCCACCAACTTCTTGTGGCGATTTCTCATCCCATATACATGCTACTAGGTGAGGACCAACTTTGTCACGTATAACACCTAAATGGGATAAGAGATGTACATCTAAATTACTAAATTCAAGATAACATCTCCCATCATCTTTTTTAAGCCGAGCTTTGAAAGTAGCTTTAGGGAGATGTTCATTAAGAAATGATTCCATTTTTTTTGGGATCATAATTTCAACCTATTTGAAAAACTATAGTTCATAAAAGTATGCTATATAAGTTTAATAATTATTTAAATTTCTACTCATAGTTTCCAAAATTACATATTATGTGTTATCTAATATGAATTTTTTTTTGCAAGTGAAATTTATTAAATTTTTAAAATTTAAAACTAAATATGGGAATTAAGAGAAAAAGACTTTTAGTTATAGGTATAGATCAAGCAATCCCTTTTCTTCTGGATAAATTCATTAAGGAAGATAAAATCCCTAACATTACTAAATTAGCAGAAAATGGAGTAATAGGTGAAGCTTTTCCAAGTGCTCCATGTGATACTCCTACAAATTGGACAACTATAGCTACTGGAGCAAGTACAGCTGTTCATGGGGTTACAAGTTTTTATATGCATCTACCAAAAGAACTACTTGAAAAGGGACTTAAATATAGATCTAGGACTCAACTCTCTCAATATTGCAATGCTGAATATTTTTGGGATGTTGCTGAGAGATCTGGATTAATTCCTTTTGTATTTAACTACCCTTCTGGATGGCCAAGTCATTTTAAGAAAGGAGCAATGAGTCTTTTTACGTGGTCTATTCCTAAATCATTACCAAGAATGCTATTACGTTCATCACTCCATTCATTTACTTTAGATTCTGAAAATACTAAAAATAATCTAATAGAATTACAAAATTTTAATGATGATATAAATAGTCTTTCACCAATTTTACAAGCCTCAATCTCAATTAAAAATAAAGAAATAATGGAACAAAATATAATTAAATTGTTTGTTGTTGATGAAGAAGGGAAAGGTTATAGTGCTTTAAAGATTCAATCTAATTCAAATAATGGTTATGACACCATAAAGGAAAATGAATGGAGTAATTGGATTGAAAGAGATTTAAATACTATTTATGGTGTTTTACCATGTCTTTTCAAACTAAAAGTTATAAATATAGATTCCAGTGGTAAAACTCTCAAAATTCGTCGTTCTGCGTTATTCAATGCTAAAGGTTGGACTTCACCAGAGAGTTTTGGTAAAAAGTTAATAAAAAATGTTTTTAAATATGATTTACCAAAAAAAAAAGCGGTAGAATTCATGATTTATGGAAAAATGAATCATTTTCTATCATCTGCTAGAGAAGAAAGTCTAACTCTGACAGATACAATTCAATTTGCGCATAAAAATTTGAATTGGGATGTTTGTTTTTTTCATTATCATCCATTAGACACATTAAATCATGATTCATTAGCTTATCTAGATAAAAATTCCCCTTTATATACAGAAAAGAGGGCATCCAAAACTTGGAAAAATGTAGAGATTGCATATAAGATTGTAGATGAAATGGTAGAAATATTAGTTAAATCATGCGTGGATGATGATACAATTGTTATATTTATTTCTGACCACGGAGCCATACCTGTTTGGAAAACAATAAACATACCTTTAGCTTTTAAGAGAAATGGATTAATAAACTATGAATGGAGTAATAAGTATAAAAAATTCATAATAGATTGGAAAAAGACGGTTGCTTTTCCATATATGGAACCACCATTTATATGGATTAATCTTAAAAATAGGGATCCAAACGGCATTGTCAGTCAAGCAGAATATGAGAATGTTAGAGATCAAGTAACAGAAACATTATATAGTATAAAAGATCCGGAAACAAATGATTCTGTTGTCCAAAAGGTTTTCAAAAAAGAAGATACCACAACCCTGAGATTAAATGGTGAAAGAGTAGGAGATTTAATCTATTTCCTGAAACCTCCTTATAGCATTTTTGATGGTAGATTAGATTATCTTGATGCATCAAGTATTTTAAAAAACCAATTATCTGAATCAGAAGTCAATGATTCCAAAACATTTTTTGGAGCCCACGCTTATTATCTTCCCTCAACAAGATTTAGTGATTTTTCTTTGAGTGCTCCCTTTATAATAAACGGTCCAGAAATCAATCAGGGAATCTGTATAAAGAATCCAGTTAATTTAATCGATATAGCGCCAACATTAGCACATTTAATGCAAATACCAGAACCTAGAAACTCGCAAGGAAAGGTTTTATATGAATTATTTAAGTAGGACAGTAATACATGAATAAAACTGTAAATCAGACCACACAATTTTATATGGAAGTAACAATTTTATTATTTAAAATATCAAAAATCAAATTTAGTACTAAAATATAAATAAAAGTGGTGATGACAATCCCAATAACCTTAATTGCGCAAATTCGAGTTAAAAATGGTAATATGGAAAAGGCTATTGAAGCTTTAAAAGAAATTGTACCTAAAATAAAAGAATCAGAACCAGGTTGTTTACAATATATTCCTCATACGATAAAGGGAGAAGAAAATTCAATTATTTTTTATGAGGTATATACTGATTCTGAAGCATTAAAACAACACAATAAAAATCTAGGCAAGAATATGGCGCCACTAAGCCCTCTTTTAGAACCTGGAATGGATTTAAAGATCTGTCGTGAAATAATTTAATACTTTTTTTTTATTTATCTTGGATATAAGGCTTTCCAAAAAATAAGCATATTTCTGCTTTTTTCAATTCTCTACCTAAATAATTTAAATGATATATGTCTCTAGTTAAGTCATTTTGAATTATTTTTTTACTTAGAGCTTCAGCATTTTCTCCGATAAAAGTTTTTAGTAATTTTTCATCGTTTGAGTAAAATAGAACATAAATTTTCCTAGTGTAGTGATTAACATAAATTCTAAAATAACCATTTTTATCAGGAATATAATCAGGAATCAATTTGTTCATAACTATTGCGTTGTCTTCATTGATTTTTGGCATTTCTTGATTTATTTTTGCTTTAGCTTTAAAAACTTGGATACCTTGATTGATAGGGGGAGTTTTTTTATGTTTTGCAAGATAGTTTAGCTTAACACTTTCTTTTAGCTCTCTTACTCCTCCCATTAGTTTGGTACTGTGTTCAACAGTAAAAAGAATTCCCATATCTAATTCAATAGCAATACTTGCTAAAAGCCCATTAATTCCAATAGAATCAATATCCATTAGTTCTACTACATTTGAAATTCCAAAAAACATTGGTAATTCAAGAGTTCCATAATCATTTTCTTTAACTTTCTTTTTGTATAGAAAGTAAGCTTCTAAAGAATTGCAGATTCCTGGACTAATTGGTGTTTCTAATAATGGATCAGCTATTAACTTCTTGAATCCATTTTTTTGTAATATTCTTGTTAGCTGAAATAAATTGTCAACTCGAGTCTCAGGTTCTTTAGGAAAATAGGCATCCTTAACGTTTGTTGGGAGTATAACGATAGGAATGTTTTTAGGGAGATTTAACATTTCTTTATAATTGCCGAGATCTAAACTTAAAATGAGGTCTATGTTTTCATCTACAGCAGCACTTATTTCTTCTGGGACCATTGAATCGATACTTAATAAGATATTATGTTTGGATCTGATTAATTTAATTATCTCTTTGATTCGTTCGGGGTTTGGTTTATTAGCTACACATCCAATATCTATAATTTTTGCTCCAGAATTTATATAATGAAATGTTTTTTTAAGAATATGCTCATCACTCTTTTCAGTACAATTTACAATCTCAGCTATTATTGGAGGTGGTATATTCCGTCCAATTATAATATTAGATTTTTTTTCATTAATGTAATATGTGTGAGAATTTAGTTTGTTTTTTACTAATTCTGATTGCTCCTTTACTATATCTGAATATTCATTCTCTCCTGAAATCTCAAATAACCTATTTGCGGGTATTGTATTAGATAATTTGAAATTCTTAATATTTTTTAAAGTTATAGGCAAATCAGAAGCAAATTCTGGTCCCTTTCTAATATTTATTGAAAAGATATCTTCTAAATTAGTAGAATCCCATTGGACAAATCCAGGCAACAATATTAGATCATAATTAGAAATTTCAATCTGTTCTAAAATATTAGTTGTAAGGGATTCTGTTAGAAATGCAGAAATAGATATTGGTGCTTTTATAATTTTTATCTTATACTCTTTTATTGGTTTTATAATTCTTTCTATAGTATCATAACTCTGTTGGCCAGTAATTATAAGGATTCTAATCTAAATCACTTACCAAATTGTCTTTTTCGAATGGAATAAAAATATCATCTAGAATAGAGCCATTTGCTTCCTTAATTCTTAAATTATTTATTATTGGTTCAAATTTACCACCTAATATTCCATTAGCTATAAAAGCTGCGCCCTGAGCAGCATGTTTTGCTATTTGACTGAAGGATTTCATTACTCTTACAGGTGCAATATCATTTAAACCCTTAATCATTTTCTCTCGAAAATATGTTAAATTTGATCCTCTACCCGCTAATAAAACTTCCTCAATTTTTTCTTTGGATGAAAATGAAGAAGATATTCCAAAAACCGCTTTTTTTACACTAGATAAATATGCTTTTAGCGCAATCTTCGTTTGTTCATCTTTTTCTGCTAGAAGAGTAATTTCTTTCAGGCTCAAATCCGAATAGCCAGAAATATAAGCTACTCCACCTTTGTAAATGTTTTTCTTATGAATAGTTTTAATTAAATAGGCTAATTCTCCATCAAGACTGCCACAAGCTCTAAAACCCATTATATTGCTTCCTCCAATTCCATCTATTATTTGCCCATTTTCAATTGCTAAAACTGCTGTAAATCCATAACCTATTTCAACCAAAATAAAGTTAGAATTCTCTGGACCAACCTTAAATTTTTCCATTTGATCTCTTATTCCAGTAACAGCCGTACAGATTTTATCTGCTGTGCCCATATCAATTTTATTAATTTTTCGATACTTTGGAACGGTAGGTAAATGTTTAACACCAGGAACAATAATACCGGGAATCTTTTGAGTTTTAATAAGTCTTAAAACTTCACCAAGACCAACTAATTTGTTTTTTTCTTTCTGATCAAATTTTAATAATGTAAAAAAAATATCTTGCTCTGTTAATTCTTGTACGTCTTTTAAAGGAAGTCCGAATCCGCTTGGAGCGACCATCATGTTAATATTCTTTACAGAATTAATGATAGTAATTGCTTTCTGAGGATTAGCTATTAATTCTTTGGTTGGTAAGGATGTATCAAGAATTGTTTTATTATCCTCTAAACCGAAGAAATCCCATGATAAACTCCCAGGATCTATACCTAGAACTCTATAAACCATATTAAAAATTAAATATATTAATGCATTTTAAAAAGTTCTATAATTCTTTTTATTTTCTATTTTTTTTTAATAATTACTTTTAAAATGTAAAATTTTTAGAAAATAACTTAAAACTATAAAAACGGTGCAAATTTTAATAATTTAAACAAAATTTGAACTCTTATACTAAGTTGTAAAAAAATTTAATAAATTAAAAAATTGGTGAATAAAGATTTTTGTAAAAGTTTTTGTATGTAAAATTTGTGGAGAAGCATATATTGGAGAAGAAGCACCAAGTAGATGCCCTTTTTGTGGAGCATTTAAAAAATATTTCGTAGAATCAACAGAGTATGATGATAATGGTGCTTGGGATGTTGAATTAAACGAAAAGGACAAATCAAATGTAGAAAAAGCTTTAGAAGTCGAAATATCAAACAACATTTTTTATAAATGTGCAAGCAAAAAAACCCCAGAATTAGATGGCCAGAAAATATTTAAGATACTTGGTAAGGTTGAAATGGAACATGCTAGTGTTTGGAAGAAGATTTTAAAGCTAGATAAAATAGAATTCCCAAAATATGATAAATGTGCTGCTGAATATAATCCAAATCTAGAAGAATCACATAGTAGGGAGGACAGGGCAATAAAATTTTATGGACAAGCAGCTGCAGAAGCTCAAAATTCAAGAGTGAAAGAAATATTCGAAGCATTCGTAGAAGTTGAAACTGACCATCTTCATCTCTCAGAAGCAAGACTTAAATAAATCAAGTATTTTTATTTTTTCTTTTTAATTTTTAGAGTTTTTATCAATATTTACATGAATTTATTATTTCTTATATGATATTAAGTTAAAATTGAAAACCTTAATACAAATTTCAGTTTTACCAAAGTAATCTATTCAATGGAATATAAATTATGAACCGAAAACCGAATATAATCTATATTTTAAATGATCATCAAGCATTTTATGGGCATGGTGAAATGGTTGGAGGTCCAAAAATTCAGAGACCAAATTTTGAAAAACTTGCATCAAAAGGTATGAAATTCACTCAAGCATATACTGCTTGCCCATTGTGTGGTCCAGCAAGGCGTACTATGCTTACTGGGTTATTTCCCCATAATCATGGTGAAATTAGGAATGAGACTAATCATCGATATGATAGAGAAGTATATTTTGATAAGCTTACTAAGGTTGGATATCAGAATTATTATTTTGGAAAATGGCATACTGGCAGAGGAAGTGCCTACGATTTTAATTGCAAAGGATATAGTAGTGGCTCTACCTATGGAAATCCATACGATTCACACGAATATAAGCAATATTTGAAAAAATATGACTTACCTTTTATCAAAGTAAAAATACAAAAGAATTTTCTAGGTCCCGAACATCCTTTTGCTAAAGCCTTAAGAATCAAAGAAGGTGAGGTTCACATTCCTAATTTTCGCGTATTATCACAGGAAACCACAGGAATCATGCTTACTCCTAAAGAATCTCATGAAACCTTTTTTCTAGCTTCACTTGCTTGTGATAGATTGAAGGAAATCGCAAATAATAATAGAACTCAACTGTTTCATATGCGTATTGATTTTTGGGGGCCTCACCATCCTTATTATGCACCTCAGGAATATTTGGATTTATATGATCCAAAAAAGATCCCGGAACTTCCCAGTTTTAGCGACGATTTAAATGATAAACCAGAGATTTATAAATATAATCATTTTTATCCCATAAGTGAAAATAATAAATTAATATATCCAAATCCATTGCCCTGGGAAGAATGGCAGAAAGTCTTAGCATTAAATTATGCTCAACAAACTTTATTAGATGAAGCAGGTGGAATAGTTCTTAATGCTCTGGAGGAACTTGATTTAATAGAAAATACTGTTATTATATGGGCAAGTGATCATGGGGATTCAGTTGGTTGTCACGGAGGTCAATTTGATAAAGATGGTTTTATGCCCCAAGAGATGGTACGTATTCCAATGGTAATTTCTTATCCTGATTTCATTCCTAATAATAAAAATTGTGATAAACTTGTCAGTAATCTTGATTTAGGCCCTACATTTCTAGACATAGCAGGTACTTCTTTTACTGATCCTATTGATGGTCAGAGCCTATTGCCAATTGCTACACAAAAAGACATCCAATGGCGAAATGATATAATGTGCGAAACCCATGGTCATTGGAATAATCATGTCGGTCGTCTTATCGCAACAAATAGATTTAAATATATTTGGAATGAGGATCATATTGATGAGCTTTATGATTTGGAGGATGACCCTTTTGAGTTAAAAAATTTGATTAATAATAAGGAATATAAAGATATTCTTGTTGACTTGAAAGCATGTTTGAATAATTGGCGACAAAAAACTGGAGATAATGTAATAAAAAGTATGATAACAGGAAAAAGATTACGAAAATAAATATTCTAGCAATTGGATAAGGAAGAATCTAATCTTTTTATTTTATTAAATTTAATATTCATTTTGGTGTTTATTATTATTAAAAATAAATTGAAATTTTAAAATATTAGTTGGTTTAATTAACAATAAGATAAGATCTCTTAAATTAATAAGAGATTCAAAATTATTTATTATTATATTGATTGAAAAGGTTTATATTCATGAGTAAAACCAATTTAAATAATTCTTACCTGGATAAGGACCCAAAATTCCCTATAGCTGAATCTCATGGTCTTTCTCCTCGCTCTAAATGGCTTAGAGATTTTTATTTTAAGGGATTAGACCGAGAATGGAATAATCAATTTATGCCATTTACAACTGGAACAGACTGGGATATTGTCTTCCATGAAGGAGATTTTTATATTAATCCTGAAGTATATTATTTTATCCAAGTATTAGGAAAAAATGATAATGGTGTATTTGCTTCTAGTTTTAGATCAATGGCTATACCAATTGACTTACCAACTAATTTTTGGGAATTGTCTTTGCCAGAACGTAGAGCGAAATTTCTAGAAAAAGTTATGTTAGAATATATTCCTCAAGAAATTATTTCTGAAAATGATTTAATAGCAGGAGGGAGATTTAATGCTCAACTTAGCAAGTGTTTCACTGAGGAAGAAGCTAAAGATTACTGGAAGAAAAATATTAGAAATCGAGAAGCTATTTTTAAATTTCATAAATCTGGTTTCGGTAATTTAGGAGCTGTACCTGGACATATAATACCTGATTACGAAACTATCGTTATGAAAGGATATAAATTTATTTACGAAAAAGCTCGTAAGGCATATGAAGATTTAAGTGAAGAAGATAAAAGTGGTCCAAAAGGAGGAGAACTCAGAGCAATAATGACAGCAGCAGAACTACCAAAGAAATTAGCAAAAAAATATGCTGAGGAATGCCGAAGATTGAAAAAGGAGACTAAAAATCCTGATAGAGTCAAAGAACTTGAACAAATGGCAAAAAATTTAGAGATTGTGCCATGGGAACCTGCTGAAACTTTTTGGCAAGGAGTTCAAGCTGTGTGGTTGATTCATATGATAGTTATGGCTGAAGAATCATATCCTGGAGCTGGTTTATCTTTTGGAAGAATAGATCAATACTTATGGGATTTATATAAAAAAGATGTAATTAACCAAAAAAGTATTACAAAAGAGTTTGCTAAAGATATTTTGGGCAGTTTCTGGTTTCATTCTAATACTGTATATGATGCTATGATCAAAGTTGGTAAACAAGGAATAACTTCTGGATTTGGTCAAATTATTACACTCTCGGGGTGTGGTCCAAATGGAGAAGATTTAACTAATGAACTTACATACACTATGATTGAACTTATAGATTCATGGTATCCGAGTCTTGAACCCAAACCTAATATTAGACTTCATAGAAATTCACCGGATAAACTTTTGGATATCTTAGTAGAAATATTGGGGAGAGCACAAGGTTCTCCATTCATTCTAAATTTTGACGAGAGGAGTATTGCTGGTATGATTGAAGAAGGAATTCCAAAAGAGGATGCTTGGAATTATGGAGTTGTTGGTTGTCTTGAAAATACAATGCAAGGTAATGATAGAAGTGGAACTGTGAATTGTAATCCTAATTTAACAAAATCTATTGAGTTGACATTATGGAATGGCCAAAATATGCCTGGAAACGATATTGCTACTAAACCTGGCGAATATATAGGACCAGAAACCGGAAATCCTGAAAATTTTGAAACATGGGATAAATTTTTTAATGCTTGGAAAGAACAAATCAAATTTATTATTAATCATACTGTAGAAATTTACAATTTATTCGAAGAACTTCGAGGAGAGTTCATTCGTACTCCATATTTATCATCAATGGTACGAGGTTGTATAGAGCAAGGTTTAGATATTACAAATGGAGGACCAGAATTAAGATTTATAACTATTGAAGGAGTAGGGTTTGCTACAACAATAGACTCATTATTATCAATTAAAAAGCTTGTTTATGAAGACAAAAAATACACCATAGCAGAGATAAAGGATGCTATCACAATCAATTTTAAGGGGAGTGAAGTGATGCAAAATTTTATGTTGAATAGATCTCCTAAATATGGAAATGATGAAGATGCTGCTGATGAATTAGCTAGATTGGCAATGGAAACATGGGTGCAAGAATGCTGGAAGTATAAAACTCCTACAAATTATCAATTTCGTCCAGGAATGTTATCATGGAATTACTGGGCTGGAAACGATGCCAGCTATACAATTGCAACACCAAATGGAAGAAATAAAGGATCCTTTCTTTCAAATGCTATTTGTCCTACAGATGGAGCAGATATAAAAGGACCAACAGCAGTCACAAATTCTGTTGGTAAGGTTTTAGGAGGAAAATCTGAGACAGGAGATTATCTTAATTACTTACCTAATGGTGCAAGTCATACTATTACATTTAATCCCTCAATAATTAAGGATCCTGAGCACAAAGAAAAATTTAAAGCATATTTACGAGGATATATTGAAAATGGAGGAACTGCTTTACAAGTAAACATACTTGATGCTGAAATGTTGAAAGACGCCCAAAAACATCCCGAAAATTATAAGAATCTTTTGGTTAGAGTAACTGGTTATAATGCATATTTCACAGCTATAGGACGTGAATTACAGAATGAGATAATTGCAAGAGAATCTCATAGAATTTAAATAATGATATTTCATTTAATTTATAAAATTGGAAAACATTTTTAAAATAATGGCGAACTCTGAAGCTTTAATATTTCAAATTCAAAAATTTTCAACAGAAGATGGTCCAGGTATTCGTACAACCGTTTTTTTTAAACAATGCCCATTAAACTGTATTTGGTGCCATAATCCTGAATCTATACTTAAAACTCCTCAACTTGAATGGTTTAAACATAAGTGTATTGGATGTAAAACATGTATTGAATCATGTAAACAAAACGCATTAACATTTGATACTACTGGTCTGAAAATTGATAGGGAAAAATGTAATGTATGCAGGATCTGTGTGGATGAATGTCCTTCTACAGCCTTAAATATGTTAGGAGAATGGTGGAACTTAAAGGATCTCTTTTATGAAATAGAGAAAGATAAAGTTTATTATACAAAATCTCATGGAGGAATCACGGTCTCAGGTGGGGAGCCAACACAACAACCTGAATTTATAATCGATTTCCTTAAGAAGTGTAAAGAAAATGGAATATCCACTGCTATTGATACTTGTGGATACTCGTCTAAAAAGGTTTATGAACAAATTTTACCATATGTAGATTTAGTTCTTTTAGATATAAAGCATATTGATTCTGATAAGCATAAAGATTATACTGGAGTTCCAAATGAAGTAATTTTAGAAAATGCTATTTGGATTACAAATGATTTGAAAAAAAATAGTAAAAAAATATGGATTAGGACACCAATTATACCAAAATATACTGCAATTGATGAAAATATTAAAGGTATTGGCGAATTTATAGTCAGTAAATTAGGAAATTTTCCTGAAAGGTGGGATCTTCTTTCTTTTAATAATCTTTGTACATCAAAGTATGAAAGATTAAATATGGAATGGCCTATGAAGGATGAGCAGTTAATGAAAAGAGAAGAAATGGAACATTTTTTTAAGATTGCTGAAGCTACAGGTGTTAAAAATCCACATTGGTCAGGATTAACAAAAAGAACTGAAGATACCGATACAAATAAGGAAGTATCTGAAAAATCTCCAACATCATCTTGTTGATAATATCCATTAAGAATTTATATAAGATAAAAAACTTGATTAAATATGAGTAATGAGAATAATAGAATTGCTTGGAATTCTGAATTTTCAGATGAACTGATTGAGTTTACTCAACCAGATATAATGGTAAAATTGGTTTCTACCATAGATTCAAGAGGTTGGCCCCATCTGACAATTATTACTTCAAACCGGGCGAAAAGTAAAGATCAAATAGTATGGGGGCAATTTTTTGCAGGTACGAGTAAAGAATATGTACAGAAAAATTCTAAGCAGGGTATTTTTTATATGACCGCAGAAGCTCCTTTTAAGTTTATTCAGGTGAAAGCTGATTTTACTCATACTAAAAGCGAAGGAGAAGATCTAGAATATTTTAATCAATCTGATTTTTTTCGATATTTTACATATATTAACGTTTATAAGGTTTTTTATAACAATATTGTTGCAGTATCTCCTATTAGAGATTTGCCTCCTGGAGCTATTCCAAGAAAAATAGTTAAAGCTATTAATAAAGAAGCAAAAACTAATCTTGAAGAAAAAAGACTTAATGTTATAGGATATAAATTGTTTACAAATAAAATAGGTGTAAGAGCAATAGCCTATATTGATCCTTCTGATGGATATCCAATAATAGTTCCTCATCTTCAATTAAGTGCAGTTGATCATAATAGACTCTATTTCCCATTGACAGCGTTAAAAGAGGATTTTTTAAAGATACCCTCTAACTCAAAAGTTGCTGTTATTGGTGCTAATTTTGATATGGCAAGCCAAGTAGTAAAAGGAACATTCACCGGTATTCAATCAGTTGAAGATGTGGAATATGGGTTAATAGACATTGAAGAGATTTATAATAGTTCTCCACCCATAGTTGGTAAAATTTACCCTGAAATTGAAACTAAGTCTAAGGTGGAAAAATTTACTCTTTAATTTTTTTCTTAAAAAATACTCTTATTAATATTAAGAAACAAAAATTAGTCTAATATTGTATCAAAATGTTTAATTATCAAGATTTCGGACTAAAAAAGGGGATTTTATATGAAATTATAGCTACTACATATTCTATTTCAGAAAATAGCACGGAAATAAAGCCAAATGCTTCTTGTATGGGTATTAGAATGATAAAAGAAAAGCAAATACAAATATCACCTTATTATAGCACTATTACTTATAAAAATTTGAAGGAGTATAGTACAATTGCATTAAATTTCGTTGATGATATCTATTTATATGCTCTGGCGGCATTAAAAGAGACAAATTCTCAAATCAATCTAACAGAATTTCCACCAAAATATTATGATTTTAAATATTTAGAATCTCGTTCTATGGATGTACCCTATATAAGAAAAGCATGGGGCATTTTAATTGGTGAAGTTTCACATGAATTTCAAAAAACTAAAAATGATGATTTAGGAGAAATTATTGCACCGATTTTCAAATTGGACGTCATTTATGCTGAAAAATTTCTAAACACTCATAAATTATTCAATAGGACTGAAAATTTAGTTTTAGAAGCAATAATACTAGCAACCCGTTTAAAGATTGCTAGAGAAAATCAAAATCAAGCACAATTCATCAAAATAAATGAAAAAATAGAAGAATATATTGAGGATATTGAAAGGTTTGGATACAATAAAAGAGCTTTAAAAACAATCGAACTAGTAAAAAACTATATGATACAATATAGGATTTAATTCTTCTCCTGAATTTTTTCTATAAACATTAAAGGATAATCCAATTCATCTACCCATTTAACTTTAGCTACTACATATATTAATTCATATTCAATATCAATCTCTGCTTGAATTATCCTACCTGTTATTTCATCATAATCAAATTCTGTCTCTTTGTTTTTTAGTATTTTTTCTCTATTTAGATGAATTTTTACGGATTTTACATAAGGTTGGCATGAAATTGCTGATTCAATGCCTCTTTCTATTGAATCTATTATTTTTTCATCACTTTGAATAGGTATTCCGCTTAATATGTGATATAAAGCGCCTAACTTTATGCCCGTTTCAAAACATGCTCTTTCTCTATCACTTAGATCAGGTGAGAAGAAAATTTTGTTATTAATTTTTGGCATCTATTATCAATCTATATAATCTATTTTAGCTCCTGTATTATTCGGTTTACATATATAGATATGTCCTCCACCATTTTTTTGATTTTTCTGGACTTCTTTTAATAAAATTTCTGCTTCTGAATCAGATTCTATTATCCCAACTACACTAGGTCCAAAAGAGGACATGCCATACGCCTTTAAACCATATTCCTCAAAAAATTTCAAAAGATCTTTAACAAGTTTGTGTTGTAACCCTATTTCGATTTTTTTAAATCCAATACTCTGTATTCTTTTTAAACCTTCTCCAAAACACTTTAAATCATTCTTAATAATTCCCGGAATTATCTTCATTATTATTTGGTGAGATACTTCATTTACTTCATTTTTTGGAATTGGAGCATTATTTTGAAAAACACTAACTTCTTCATCTCCATATGCTCCTTTCTTCACATTAGGAATAACTAATACAAATCTCCAATTTTCAGGTATTCTGTGTGTAAAAATTGTCAAGGCAGGATTTGCAAATGTTGAAGCGGATGATGGTAAAAAAGATTCCTTCTCTTTTCCTTTCCCAAAATCGTGTCCTCCATCTAAAATAAAACCACCAGTTTCAAAACCTCTCCAGCCAATTCCAGAAGTACCTCCTCTTTCAACTAATTTTGTTAATTCACTCATATCTAAATGAGTAATTTTCTTCAATTTCGTTATAGCTGTTGCTATAGCTAAAGATAATTGGGTTTTTGATCCTAATCCTACGTGTGATGGAAAATATCTTTTAAGATTGAAGTGAAAGTTTTTATTACTGATATTAAATAATTTAAATACTCTAGAAGCTATCTCATTGATTACTTCTATCGATTCTCGATAATACTTATGAGCCTCAATCTTAAATTCTTTAGCACTATTAGAAGCTTCAAAAATTACGTTTGGTCGGTCTAACATAAGACCAATACCGCCATCTACTCTACCCGTATATCCATTTTCATCGATTAAAGAAAGATGAATCCTACAAGGTGTTGTAATTCTCAGAGAAGTCATATTAATCTTTTTTAAAAAAAGGGAACTCTCGACTATAAATAAGAATTTTCAAAATAATTTAAATCTATTATATACTTTTATTCTTAATTTTTAGAATATTGTTGTAATAATTATGTGTGGTATCTTTGGCGTTGTTGCTAAAAAGGGGGATATAGCCAATAAATTATTGATAATAGCAAGAAGATTACAATACAGAGGCTATGATAGTCTTGGTTTAGCTACATATTTAGATGGTGAAGTAGATCTTAGGAAAGATGTTGGCACTGTAGAGAGTGTAGTTGAAGCTTTAAAATTAGATAAAATGAAAGGTAATATAGGCATTGGGCAATTACGTTGGTCAACTTTTGGAAGACCAAGCAAACTAAATGCACAACCTCATTTTGATTGTGATAAAGATATGGTGGGTGCTCATAATGGGAATATTATTAGTTTTTTTCAAACAAAGGAAAATCTTGAGAATGAAGGACATAAAATAATAAGTCAAAATGATGGGGAAATTTGTGTCCATGCCGTAGAAAAGCATTATGATAAAAAAAAAGATATGATTAAAGCATTTATGGGTGGGATTAAAGAAATGGAGGGAGCTTTTGCTTTTATCTGCTTTCATAAACATACACCTGAAACCCTATATGCAACTAAAATGGGATCTTCACTTGTTATTGGACTTGGTGAATTTGAAAATTATATAGCGTCAGATCTTCCATCAATACTACCACTCACGAATAAATATATTCCATTAAATGATGGAGAAATTATCGAAATAACCTCTGATGCATATAAAATTTATAATGCTAAAGATGGTTCTGAAATTAAACGAGACCCAAAAGTAACTGACCTATCAGCTGAAGAGGCAGTGAAAGGAAAATATGATTATTTCTTAACAAAAGAAATTTATGAACAAATTGACGCAACTGAAAAACTAGCTTATGGTTTAGAAAGTGATGCATTAGATGCGTTAGTTGACAAATTGACAGATGCTGATGCCGCGTTTTTAGTTGGTTGTGGCTCTAGTTTTAATGCATGTAATGTGGGGTCATATTATTTGAATAATATAGCTAGTGTATTATCTATCCCGGTGATTGGTGGGAGATTCTTTGAAGAATTTAAGAATGTAAACCCTACAGACAAGATGTTAATATTAAATGTCTCCCAAAGTGGAGAAACTAAGGATATTATAAATACAATCAGTTATGCCAAACCTAAAGGATTTCATATATTAGGGATAATCAATGTTCCGGGGTCTACTGTGGAAAGAATGTCAGAAGCCTATGCATACATTGGTGCTGGTATTGAGCGTAGTGTTCCAGCTACAAAAACTTACACTAATCAAGTTTTGCTTTTTCTTATTTTAGCGGTAAGAGTTGGACATAAAAAGGGAAATATATCCGATAATGAGTTTGAAAACCTTAAAGATGAAATTCATAATATCTCTAAATTAGTTGAAAAAACAATTAATGATAGTGCTGACAAAGCAAAACAACTAGCTAAAGAATTATCAAAAACAGATGCCATGTCTCTA
>JAHPYZ010000073.1 GCA_019058425.1 Promethearchaeota archaeon | reverse complement strand
GCTTTGCTGAAAAGGAATTAATAAATTTTGTTATCCCTTTTTGCGATAATTCTTCTCTTTTTACAAAATCTTGAAGTAAATTCGTACAAAAATTATTAAATAAATAGAAATCATCTAATTTTGATAAAAATGAAAAAAATCTTTTGTAGGCATCAATATATCTAATTAAATTTATTTCAACTTTTCCTTCTTTATGTTTTACTAATGAATTTAAATACATCCACCAAGAATTAGATATAATCATAATTAGTTGGTGTTTTTTCTGGGCATCCATCCAATCACTCTTCTCGATTTCATAACTCAAATTGTCAAGCAACTTAGATGCCCACTTATGGTTTGCAGCATATAAAAGTTTACGAGAGGTAATAATTTTTTTTTGAAAATTTTTTAAAAATTGGTGTTTAAAATCAATCGCTTCTGACATTTATCCCCCCACCTTATTGTATTTCATTATCTTTTTGATTTAATTCTACATTCTCTTTGTTCTTTTCAGGAGTCTCATGATTGGGATTTGTAATCCATCCTTTTTGTAATTTGTCCTGCGCGAATAAGACTGAAGCACCAATCCAGCCGATATTTTCTCTCCCAGAAACTGCAATTACATTAACCTTATCCCTAATTCTTTCGGAAAAATATTGTGAAATTTCAATTTTCAACCTGCTATCTAAACCAGGAATAAGACTACTACCTCCAACAATAATAATGTTTGGTAATAAATCTTCCCAGTTTTCACGATCCCAAAACTGAATCACTTTTGATATAGCCTCAGGTAAACCTATGTAATCAATATGTATTAATGAAGGATGAAACAAAGGTTCAACACATAAAAATCTTTCTGAATTAATTTCTAAAGATGTTCCATCTGGTAAATCTATAGTTCTATTATACTTCGTAAAACCATCCTTTATTCTTTTTAATTCTCCTTCTGAATCTAAAATACATAATGATAATTTATCTTTAATTTCCTTTGCTATGTTTTTATCAAGATATACAGCCTCTCCGGTACTTCTTTTAGTTAGAATCAAGTTTAGGAGGTATCTGGTTAATTCCTTACCAGATATAGGATATGTATCCCTGGCCATAACATTCGAAAATCCGTGTAAAAATGATGTGATATTTGTGTAAGTTTCACCCATTTGTATGACTACACCACTGGTTTTTCGTAATGTTGCTAATACTCCTTGATTTTCAGATAAAAATAATAATGATGGAAAATCAAACATGTTAAAAAAGATGTCCTGCAATTTAGTTTTTTCCAAATCTGACATGTAAAAAGGAGTTAATATTATTATTGGTTGTTTAAAGTGATGCTCTTCTGAGATTTCTAATTGTCTATAATGAATATAGAAATATTTCATAAAGATGTTGAGATTGCCCTCTTTTTTGAATTCATGAATTTTGAGTATATTTGAATATTTTAGAGCATCATGTCCAAATAGATGAGTTTCCGTATCTTTTTCTATAATATAGATATCTTCGAGACCATCAATTACATCTGACGTAAAAAGATAATCTGAATTATCCACATATATACTTGGAGAGATTATATCCGGAAAATCATCTCCCGCCCATCCCAATCGGAAATTCTGACTTCCAATATCTATAATGAGGGGACGTAACTGATTTTTTTCTTCAGATGACATTATAAAATATATCTTTTTTTTATCTTTTCGATATTAAAAAATAACTTGCTATGAGAGATATTTTAACTCATGGATAAACTCATCTGTAGCTCGCTTTAATTGATATTCTTTAACTTGTAATTCTAGTAGCCCAAGCACGCGCTTGAATTCGCCCGACATCTGTTCAATATCGACTTCAGCAACTTTCTCGATTTCATCTCTTTTAATTTTAAATTGTTCAAGATCTGTTTCAATCTTTTTAAAAATATTTGAAATGCTGAGTGTTAAATCATCCGTATTTTTTTTAGTAATTTTTCGCATTTTCCGTAGAATACCTAAAATATTCGAAATTGACATCTCCCACCTATCATAACTTTCACTATAACTTTGAAGTAACCCTTCAAAAAATTCTGTTAATTTAAGATAAATACTTTCTTTTTTAACAAATGAAGGTTCTTCCTTAGTAGAAGGAGGTGGGGACGGTTTTTCAATAGGAGCTGCTTCAATTTTCTCACTTGGAGACTTTATCGCAGTCTTAGGTGGTGTCGGAGGTGACATTGGTGGTATAGCAGCTTTTTTTTGACTTTTTTGAGAAGATGGATTACTTTCTTCTTTTTCCTCAATCACTAATTTAGCACGGTGTCTTTCTTTATCTTTAACTCTTTGAGTTATAGGAATATCCTCCATTACATATGCTTCAGCTATTTTACTTCGTGATTCATGGGTTAACTGTGGTGTGATTTTTACATCACTCTCTTTCTTTGGAACTACAAATCCCTGTCCCTCAGAAACTCCTTTTAACAAGGTTTGTAAAGTAGTTTCCGTAGATTTTGCAGAATGGAATGCTGAATCCAGGGAGTATTCTGGGATCTGTTCTGAATCTTCTTTTACCTCATGGAGTTTTTTCTTCTTATCTTTCTTTTTCTTTTTAGCCACTAAAAATACCTTTTTTATAGATCATTCATTTATCAATAAAACTTAAATATTAATCTAATGGAGAAAAATCAACTTCTAAAGCTTCTCCCTCTTCCATCAAAATATTTTTTAACCTATCGATATCACCAGTCGTTTCTGAGATCGCTGTCCAAACAGCCGTCTTATCTTTCTCAACTATTACTGCTTCACTATATACAAGACTAATGGCTTCCTTGGCAAAAATATCCAGTAACTTTGCTAATGCACCTGGAATATCCTTCATTACCACTTTAACTTTAACAAGATTGCTTTCATCACGTAAACCAATAGGAGTAATTCGTATCTCCTTTGTTTCTGAATCGCTCACTAACATTAACTGAGAATTTGTTGTGAGTCCAAGATTCTTTCTAGTCACTAATGGGAGAACTATTCGTCCCCTATTGTCAATCGTGATTATTTTTACATCTTTGATTACCAATCGCCTCGATTATCACACGTATTTTTTTTTTTCTTCATATTTTTAATTATCATTTTACTTCTATAAATTTCTACCTAAAATTCTTGGTTAAAAATTACTTATATTTACTATCAAAATTATTGTTAATAATATTAATGATATCCTAATAAAACAATAGACTTATACTATTACTATTCTCTTTGAGACTATTCCAAAACTATACAAAAAAAGTGTAAAGAAAAAGTAGGACTTCCTAAAAAAGGAAAAAATTGAAGAATAGAAGAATCAAAAATATTATAATTCTTCTTTGTGAGCTTTTAATTTTACTGTTAAATCTCGTGCCCGTTTAGAATACCATATCAATAAATCCCCTGCATCTTCAGGTTCAAAATACTCTCCTCCACATAGCGTTGCAGCACGCGTCATTAATTCACGATCTGGATTACCGAGTCCAACTATGTACGTTATCGTGTTTACATTATTTGCTAATTTCTTAATTTCACTTAGGAATAGAGATTCATCTGTAGCTACTCCATCTGTAAGGAGAACCACCATCGTTGGGTTTTGATCCATCTTTTGGAACTCTGATAGGACTTGGTTAACTTGAACCATCGCAGAACCCATATTTGTAGCTTGTCCGTAAGAATTTCCTATACGATCAACAATCATTCGAGCAGCTTCTTCGAGAATACCCTTTTTCCCGCTTGCAGAATCCATATAAAAATTGCTACCAAAAGGAAGTATTTGTGCTTCATCAGCAAAACGTATTACTGTAACTTTTTCACCAAATCCTCTCCCAACTTTCTCGCTTAAGAAGAGGACTGCAGCAAAAGCTGCTGAGATTCTTCGTGGAATATTTATCCCATCTTTAAAATGTTTCAAGAATTCTTGGATTTCTCGGGATTCCATAGCCGCCTTTATCCCTTCAATGGCGGGAGCGATGTTTACACATAATACATCGCGAGCCATCATGCTTCGGCTTATATCAATTACTAAAATTGCGTTAAAAGGAACTAAACCAACGGGACTTAAGGATAAGGTAGTATTTTGGGTAACTCTTGCTAAAATATCACCAGTTAAATCCGGAACTGTATCTATAATCGAACATGCGATATTTACAGCCGACCATCTAAGTTTAATACCCTTAAAAATGATATAGTTTGAAATCCATCCTTTCATAGAGTCTACATTTTCACGAGCTGTACTTATTATCTCCCACATATTTTCTCCTGAAATAGGTGAAATCCCTAATGAAATGCTTTGTAAAGGAATAATAGTTCTTTGGTTTTTGTAGACTTTTACTTCAAAACTTCCTATTCCCGATGCTTCGAGAATTTCAGCATCTATAACAATCGAATTATCTGGAACAGATTCTAAGATTTCTACTTTTCCTGCTCCCATTGCCCCTGTAAGCTCATCTTCAAATGCAAGAATATTATCCATTTCAAGTGATAAAGTATGTTGAGTTCTTGGGCTAATTAATGTATAACCCATCAGATTTGGTTGGGATTGAACTTCCAGCATTAATTCTGAAACTTTTTGAATAGGAGGTTCAGTGGAGTACACAACAATCTGATCTGATTGAATATTTGTGTCTTCATAAGTATCCATACTCATTTTAATTTCATTCATATTAATATTAGCAGCATCTATCCTTGCTGATCCCATAGCTCTTGTTAAAGGGTCTTCCCAACCAATAAGCATTCCTTGTCCGAGACCTAATTGCTGAAGAATACTAGTACTGAGTTGCACTCGACCCCCTTCTATACTGTTATCTAACATAGGTGTGAGAACTATCCCATTTTTCTGACTTTGTAGCATGTTAATATCGATTCTATCAGGAAATGGCTCCATTGGGGTAGTTGGTTCGATCATTGGTTGACCTATTCCAGGTTGAGGTACTTCCATCGGAGGGGGAGGTCGGGATGGTAATGGTGACAATGAAGGTTGTGCTGCAGGTGCAGGTACCAGAGTTGGTTGTGGCCTAGGTGCAGGTACGGGTGTTGGTTGTGCCGCAGGTACGGGAGGTGGAGTAGGTAATGGTGACAATGAAGGTTTTGTTGTAGGTGCAGGTACTGGTGTTGGTTGTGCCGCAGGTGCGGGAGGTGGAGTAGGTTGAGGTGCAGGTGGTATGGTAGATTGAACAGGCGGAACTTTTGGGACTTGTAATGTTGGTGTGAGCTTTGCTCCAGCACTAGTTGGACGTACTGTTAATTCAACTCCGGAAAATTGTAATTCATCAATCAAATTTTGTGAAAATTGACCTGCAAAATCTAGAACCGAATCAGAGATTTCTAATTTAGCTGTTTTTTTTAAATTGTTATCAATATTTAGAATTTCTATTAAATCTCCATTTTTTACTCCTAATTTATCTGCATTTGATTGGCAAATTATAACTTTATCTTTAATTTCACTATTCGCATCGACAAAAAGTTTGATTTCTGTCATAATTATGATTTAATATTTACTTATCTTTTTTAATATAATATAAGTGTTTAAGCTTAAAATTTCTATCAATAATTATTTATTTTTCTAATAAATAATAACCTAATATCAGTGTAAGATAGTATCTAGATTTAATATTATTATAAACATGAAAGTCTTCATATTAAAATTTAACAAAAAATATTGAATGCAAGAAAAAATTTGCTATAAAACGTTTACTAATCGTAATAATAAAAAAGAATAAATTTGTTTATCTAAAAATTCGAATCTTTTAATTATTTACTTTATTGAACAAATAAAGGAATTTAATTAAACTATCGGGTATCTCTTCGCTATCTCTGCGCTGTAATATCTAAATACTTTGACAATCTTTCCCAGATCTGCAGTTTCTCTCGAAGCTCCCATTAAAAAGAATCTTCCAGCAGCACTTAAAATTATAAAGCCATTATCACCGCGCAATACGACCTCAAGCATATTTGTGAACCCTAAAGCTTCTATAGCATCACTTGCTGATTGTACTACTACAGCACTGAGACTTGAAAAAAGATCAGGATCCAAATTATACCCTGGGATTGCACTAAAAGCTAATCTTAAACCTTCACGCGTAATTAATGCTAAAGCTTCAAGTTCTGAATATTCTGTAATACTTCCAAGGAAACTGGATAAAGCACTTGCTTCATCAGGGGTAAGATCTGACATTCGTAAAAGTAGTTAAATTTTTTTTTAATTAATATATTTTAAAAAGTTTAAACTTAAAAATTTATATTTCTAAAGAAAAATCGGGATAAATAAAGATTAAAGTTGAAGGAATTGATTTGCTGTTATTTTGCACCTAATTGCTCTTTAATTTGATCCTTTAACATCTCTCTTTTAGTTTTTACTTGAGTTGGTTTGGACGATTCTCCAGTGCGCTTTAGGAATTCTATTGCGATAATCTTCCCGTTCTCTGTCAAAATTCTTGGAGAATATTCGGCAGCAAAGAAAATTCCCTCGGGAATTGCGCCTACTTTCGAAATTTCTTTTGTAACCTGTTTTTCACCTAAAAATTGTTGTACTTTTTCAACTATAGAATATGCGTGATTACCGATTATAATTAATTCTCTTTCAAATCCCTCTGGAATTTGTATTTCTTCTAATTTTTGCATTACTTGTTGGAAATCAACTTGAGTTTGATCTTGCATGAGGTCAACCATTGATTCTTCACCCCGATATAAAGGACCAACATTTTGAGCTGCTCGATCTCTGCTTCCTGCTATATTCATACCTTCAGCAGGTTTTGGGGTGCCAAAAATATTCTTTTCCCGTAAAGGATGTACATTTGGAGCAGCAACAACTTCAGCACTTATTTCCTTTGCAATACCTGCTTCTGTATGACCGCCAATTAGCTTTATAAATTCAGTATCTTCTTCACCCTCATCAAGCGGAACAACGGCATAATGCATTCCAACTTGCCCTCGGATTTCCTGAGACCTTTTAGCGCCAATAAATTTGGACCTAACACTACTTTTAACTCCCTTCCATAAATAGACTTTTCTTACGTCATCAGCAACAAGTACATAACATTCATCTGTTTCTAATACATTTTTAATTGGACCATCACTTTTCATTTCCGTTGTTGTCCCATCTGGATTTATGAGGAATAATTGTGGTGACAAATATAATCAATCTCCTATTTTATTTGTTGAAATATAGTATTACTAGAAATCTAAAACCTCAACTTAAGTTTTCACAATAAGTAAGTTAATTATAATAATAAATTAGAAAAATATAAATCTTTATCTTGTTCTTCATTCACGTTCTGACATCAGTTTAATGGACAGTTATCGTTATGCAAAATATTAAAAATTAAGAACATTTTTAATCGCTTTATTAATATTATTCACCATATCCAGTGCTGTGAAACGTTCTCCAATAGTCTTCTTACAATATTCACCTAATATACCATTAAAAAAAGCTGCAGAGCATGCTGAATCGAATGGACGGTTTCCCGTTGCTAAAAGACAGGCACATAATCCAGCTAATACATCACCAGTACCACCTATAGACATCTCGGGACACCCAGTTCGATTTATTTTTACACTCTTTCCGTTGCTTATATAATCATAAGGGCCCTTAATAAGTAGAGTTACGCCGAGATCCTTAGCTAGTTTTTGAATTGCATTACTTCTTTCTTCAATTTTGTCATATACGGGTAATTCGGTACCAGTCATGATTTTCAGTTCTCCTTCATGCGGAGTTAAAATTATATTATTGTTTTTTAATAAATCAAGGTTATTTCTAACCAATTTTAAAGCATCAGCATCTAGAATAAATGGCTTTTTATATTGCGTTAGACTCTTTAATAAATCAATTAAGAGAATTTCAGTTTCTTTTTTCAGCCCCAAACCTGGACCAATTAATATAGAATCTGCCCATTTTATTAAATCAGTCAATTCTTCTAAGGCATCCAGATTCAACCAATTACCTTTATTTGTTCTTATGATCAGATTTGGAGAGTAACTTCTGAGAGGAATTGCAATAATTTCTGGTACATATGTTATTACTAAATCTATTCCAAAATGAATTCCTGTCAATGACGCGTAAGCGGGAGCTCCAGAATAATTTTTAGATCCGCCAATTATTAAAATTTTTCCAAAATCACCTTTATGAGCATCAATTTTTCTTTTTTTTATAGTAGATATTAAATCTCCTCTACCAATAAATAAAGCTGCCTCTGGAGGAATACCAATTGATCTTTCTAAGATTTCTTTTATATTTTCATTATTACAGGACAAGCCTTTTTTCCTTCTATGAAACGTAATTACTAGATCTGCTTTAACCGCCTTATCAGAGATATTACCAGTATTGGGATCTAACCCTGACGGTACATCAATAGAAACGACTGTAACTCTTTCATTTTCGATTTTTTTAATACTATTTATTAAAACTATTGCAGAAGCAATAGGTTCTCTGATTTTTCCTTCTATTCCTGTTCCTAATAATCCATCGACAATTACTTTACAAGTTTTAACCTCATTAATTCGCTTCCTTATTTTAATTAAGTCTGTAGAATCTTTTACTATTTCCAC
Source organism: Promethearchaeota archaeon (assembly GCA_019058425.1). Lineage (GTDB taxonomy): Archaea > Asgardarchaeota > Lokiarchaeia > Sigyniarchaeales > SOKP01 > Loki-b32. The sequence continues at coordinate 15,873 of JAHPYZ010000073.1, read as the reverse complement.
CTCAATGGAATACGTGAGATTATTAAAAATTATATTCCAGTTTAATTGCGCCTCTTTTGTTCGGATATTAGCTGGATTACCAACTAAAATAACCAAAACTTTTACACCATAAGAACTTAAGTGTCTAGCAACAACAAATCCGTCTCCTCCATTGTTTCCTGTTCCACAAAATATTACAGCTGTATCTTTTGAGTCTAAATAACCACGAGTTATAATTTTTTTTGCGAATGAATAACCAGCACATTCCATTAGATGACTTTTAGGTATTCCAAGCCACTCTGAATTATTATCTAAAATTGCCATTTCTTCTGAACTAATCTTTTCACTATCAAATGGTTTCATAACAATTTAATGTAAGATATTGCAATAAAAAATCTTTTAGTTTCAGACTAATTTATAATCGAAAAAAAATTTCATAAATAAAACCAAATTGGTATTAAACTCTAATAAAGATAAGTTAATGAATAAGAAAAATGAGTGAAAATATAGAAAAATTTAGAGCTATGGGTAGAAAAATTGAGGAACTTTTGCGTCCTTCTTCATTTCCAATTGCTATAAAGTTCATAAAAGATGAATCTGAAATTCCTGAAAATTATAAGAGACCAAAATCTGATTTAAACATTCAGACTTTTATATGTCAGACATGTAAAATGGTTCGTAGTTATGGCTGGACAATGGCTATGACTGAAGAAGATTGTTCTTGTAAACTAGCAAGAGGTATTTATGGCTGGGATCCTATGACAGAAGAAGCTAAAAACTTCGGGAACCAATTTAGTGTTGGACTATATGCGAAAGACCTAGAGACTGCAAAAAAATGGCAAGAAAAAATGTATCTGTTAAGAGAAAATTATTCAGGAATCATTATTTCTCCTTTGACAAGGACAAAAATTGAACCTGATGTTGTTCAAATTTATTGCAATCCTGCACAAGCAATGAGATTAATACAAGGTTATCTTTATCATAAGGGAGGAGTACTTGAATTCACATCAGCAGGGCGAGGGGCCTCTTGTCATGAAGGAGTTATTAAATCATACCAAACAGGTGAGCCTCAGTTAGTTATCTTAGGAAATGGTGATAGGGTATGGGGTGGTGCGGAAGATTCAGAAATTCTGTTCTCAATTCCTAAAATCAAATTGGAAATTGTTTTAGATGGATTAGAAACTACCCATAAAGCAGGTTTGAGATATCCTATTCCAAAATATATGAATTATAATCCGGGATTCCAAAGTTCATTTGAGAAAAGAGCAAAAAAACGGGCAGGAGGAACAATTGCTAAAGAGTAATTATAAAAAGAAAAAAAAAGAAAATAAATTTTCCAAATATTTTAGGATCAAAAATTTATAGATCTGGCATCCTTAAGCCAACCATTGGCATTGCATCTACACCAGTAAGATAAGTCTCCACTTTGTACTTAAATCCCTCAATCTCAGAATAGGCTAATTGCATTTCAGTGATCCGTTTAAGCATTTCTTCATATTTTCCTTGCTTCACTTCTGCAACGCTAAAAACTTTAATCCCTTTTTTAGTTGCTTTTACTCCCATTGGTACAAGGCTTTTTTCCAAAGATCTATCCATAGGATATTTTTTACTTACCTCCAGATATTTTTGTCCTACTTCTTTTTCCTTACCATAGGGAATCCAGCTAGTTGTCATAATCAGTACCATATTTCAACCCTCTTATGATATTTTTATTTTTTTATTGGATTTGATAGATATTAATAGTTCAATGTCTAGAAATATAAGTTTTTACAATTTGGTGAAAAGAATCAAATTTTTGTTATACTTTTTCAAAGAAAATTCATTTAAATTAGTAAATATTAAGTTAATTCCATTTTTTTCTCCAATATAAAAGAATAGATTACTTCTAAAGTTTTTATTACAGAGAGTGAAGAGGTTAAAATGAGTAAATTCCAAAAGATGATAAATTCCGCCCAAAATGCGATGATTCATGTAATGAATTTGAATAAAGACGATTCAGTTTTAGTAGTGATTGATAAATCTACAAAAAGAATAGGAGAAGCATTTTATAATGCAGCTACGGAGTATGGTTCTTCAGCACAATTATATATGCTCCCTGAAAAAGATAGACCATTATCCGAAATCCCAGCAAAAATGAATGAGCTAGCAAAGGGGAAAACAATTGTAATTAATGCTTTCAAGGGATTCGGAGAAGAAACTCCATTTCGGCTTAAGTGGATAAAAAAAATTCTTGCTACTAAATCAATACGATTGGGTCATGGGCCAGGTATTACTGAAACTATGATGACCAAAGGTCCAATGAATATTGATTACAATAAAATGGAAGAAACCGCAAATAGTTTAATGAAAAACTTTGAAAATGCTAAAATAGCACATGTCTCAGCACCAGGGGGAACAAACATCACTCTAAATATAGAAAATCGAGGATTTTCTATGGATGCTAAAATAACCAAGGATCCATATATTGCAAATCTACCTTGTGGTGAAGTTTGGTGTGGACCTATTGAATCTAAGGGTGATGGTATTATTGTCGTTGATGGTTCGATTGGTGATATTGGTAAAGTAAAGAAACCCTTAAGAATTACTGTAAAAAAAGGTAAAATTACTAATCTCGAAAGTGATAATCAAAAATTGGTTGAAGATGTTAAGAAATTAATTAATTTGGACGAAGAAGCAAAAATTATTGGTGAATTAGGAATTGGTCTTAACCCTGGAGCTAAATTAAGTGGAATCTTACTTGAGGATGAAAAAGCCCTTAATACAGCTCATATAGCCTTTGGGAATAATACTGACATGGACGGCGGACAGAACGAATCAACTACGCATAGAGATTTCTTATTCTATAAACCAACCATAAAAATCACCTATAAAGATGAGTCAACCAAGGTTTTAATTAAAAATGGGAAATTCTGCTTTTAAATACTATCCCTTTTTAATAGATTAAGATTATTAAAGGTTAAACCAAAAATGCCGGTGGAGGGATTCGAGCCCTCGACCTCCAGATTATGAGTCCAGCACATTCAGTCTGACCCAATTTTCAGAATGTATGCGTGTCTGGCGCTATAACCAGCTAAGCCACACCGGCACGTTTATTCCAATGGAGCCTCAAGGGGGCTTATCCTTTTCAAGCTAAATGCTCTCATATTATGATCCCCCGACCTTTGCCTTACCAAGGCAACGCTCTACCAGCTGAGCTATTGAGGCACTTTATTTTTAAATCCTATGCTACTAACATTAAATTATTACTAAATTAAAAATTTTTTTACATGCTATGTTTTTATTAATTTCAAGGATTTTAATTTGATTTTTTGGAAAATAATAAATCAAATTCAATAATTAGAAAAAAAAAAAATTAAATATTAATTAGTTTAGAGTAACTTTTACTATTTTCTTATTCTTTTAATAAGGATGATTGCTGCAACTGATAGAACCCCCAGTAGAAATAATAGACTATAACCTGGAGTGGATTGACTTCTCGCACAAATATTACTACTTAGAACATTACCTTCACTATTAAATTCATTGATACACACATCATTTCCAAGTAGCGTATTTCTTGAGATCATATTATTATTACTCCCATCTAAAGTAATACCAAATTCATTTATATTAGCCGTGTTTCCCATAACCTCATTCTCATGACTACTTTCCAAAATGATACCGCTTTCTGTATTATTATTTGCGATATTTTTTGTGATTGTATTGTTATTACTATAAGATAAAAATACCCCTCTATAATTATAGCTTGCGTTGTTTTCAGAAATGGTGTTAAAATCACTGTAGCTTATACTTATTCCCCTATCTACATTAAAACTTGCACTATTTCCCGTAAGGTTGTTATAGTTACCTGATATTGAAATACCCCATTCACCATTCAAATTTGCATTATTTCTATATAATGTACTATTATAAACGTCTCCTAAATACAATCCTGCCCAACCATTATCGTTGATTTTATTTTCTAAAATAACAATTTCTTCACTGGTTTCAACGTGAATCCCAATTTCGTCATTCCTTTCGGCAATGCTACCAGAAATTTTGATGTTAGAACAAATTTTTACATGGATTCCGCTATTATTATTATTGCTTACCATATTCTTTGAGATATTAAAATTATTGCAATATTCAAGTTCAATCCCATGAAAATTAGTTGTACTGTTAATTGTATCCAAATCTCCATTATCAACATAATATAATTTGATTCCTGGATGTACCCCTGCATTAAATAGGGTGCAATTTTCAATCCTAAAGTATATGTCTGAATGATCAATGAAAATACAATTTTCTGTACCTCCTGCATCTATCACTAGATCCTTAATAACATAAGGATCTGAAGAAGTACCTGAACCAGTACATATCCCTGTTGCCTTAGCAGTAACCCAACCTGAATTACCCGAAATTGAAATTGGGGCAGAGATTTTCGAAAGCCTTAAATCTTTTTCTATTAATTTAACATCATCCCTATATACTGAATCAATATAAAGCCCAGAAAAAATGAAATTACTGCTACATATAAGTAAAAGTGTGAAAACAATTCCTATAGTTGCATTTATCATTATTCTATTTTTTTTTATCATTTTTATTTAACCTCCATTTAATTCCATTGATTTTTAATTAAATTAGGGTTAAACAATAATTGATTAAGATTATATTTCTGGTTTTATATCCAGAACTATAAATGGACTATTAGATAATTAATGGATTTTCTTATAAAAAATTGGAAAATAAAAAAAAAAGAGAAAATTAATTATCTTTAAGCTAGAATTAATACGCCTAATGTGATGAAAAATTGAGCCAAAAAGTAGGTAGATAAATTAATTAATCGCCCATTTTTGAATTCGCCTTCCCACTTTATCATAGCAAGAATAGAATCTGAAAAAATGAACAAGATAGAACCAATATAAATAAAGATAATCGAAATATCTTGATTTACTCCTAATCGTACAACTGTGGAGACATGCATTAACAAGATGGCTCCCATATAGACCAACACAGGGATTTTCAAATCTTCTGTTTTTTTAATAAATCTTGGTACCGTAAATCCTATAGTTAATACTACAGGACCAAAAAGAAATAATGCCCAAGAATTGAAAGTAGATATATCACCAACACCTAAAAAGAATGAAATAATATAGAAGATTTGGTTTACTAAAAAACCAATCATTCCAAACAAAAACCATTTTTCTTGGTTTTTAAGCATTAATAAAATATCTCCTGCCATTCCACCAATTAATGCAATAACAATTAACCAATCGATCCTTTCAACTCCTACACCGTTAATTACTCCAAATATATAAAATAATATCAAAAGAGGCATTGCGAGTGGCTTACTAGCATAGAAAATCTTTGTATTATCCTTTGATTCACCATATAATTCAACACCAACGATAATAAAGAATAGTGTCAAAAAGATGTATTCAATCATAGTTTTTCACTAAAGAGATGTTTGTTTTAATGATAAACAATTAATTAAAACAAATTTAAATAATTTTGGAATTAAGATTTACAGAAATCTATTAAATTTTAAATGCCCATTCTCCATTCCGCATAATTGGCTCATACTCACCATCTTGCATGATTCCATCAACATTCATTTTTTCTGAACCAATCATAATATCAATATGAATTGTACTGTGATTTCCTCCTGCTGATATAAATTCTTCTTCAGTCATTTTATTACCATTTTTTAAGGAATCACGAATTCCAGTGCCAAGGGCGATATGGTTTGAAGCATTCTCATCGATTAATAAATTATAAAAAAGCTTTTCTATTTTTGAAACTGGAGAACTATGAGGTACTAAAGCGATCTCTCCCAATCTTTGAGCTCCTTCATCGATCTTTAAAATAGTATTTATAATATCCTCACCAATTTTAGCATTTGCCTTAATTACACGCCCCTCTGAAAATTGAAGAATAGCTTCCTCAATAGCTTGGCCTTCAATTATTAGTTTTTTAGTAATTTTAACAAATCCATCAACCTTATCTTTATGTGGGAGTGTAAATATCTCTTCAGTAGGTAAATTTGGGGTAAATTTTATACCCTTTTGCGATTTAAGCGTTCCACCTCGCCAGATATGATCCTTTGCCAAACCAATTGTTAGATTTGTTTCTGGAGATGTTAATTTGAGTTGTTCATATTGTTTCTGATTTAAATAACTGCAGCGTTTTTGGAGATTTTCATTATGAGTTTGCCAAGCATAAACAGGATCATCTTCAGTTATTCGACAAATTTCAAATATTACATCCCACAATTTCTGGATTCGTTCATTTGAAGGAATATCAGGAAATAGTTTATCTGCCCAAGCTTTATTTGGTACTGAAATTGCAGACCAATTCGGAGGATTTTCACGATTAAGATCTGATACTGGTTGTAAATGTTTAATTAAATATAATTGAAATCTTAAAATTGAACCTCTATCTACATCATCTAGTAAATCGGGATTATGGCTTAAGATTCGAAGAACTGCACCTCCTGCTTTAGAATTGTTGATTATCGCATCTACCTTCCATTTTGGATATTCTTTTAGTAATTTTTTAGGGCTATTTTGAAGTCTAATTAAACGTATGTGATCATCTGCCCATATTACATCAACTAATCTTGCACCCATTTGATATGCTTTTTTTGTAATTATTCGTATTAACGGAGCTGCTTCAAAAGTTACACCATCACTGGACATACCAAGACCTCCGATGAGTAAACGCTGGTTAGGCTGCAAATTTAGACCAATCTTTAATATAACTTCGGCATATTTCTCTAAATTTTCCTCGAACTTGATTGACATTAGATTTCAAATTATCTTTTTAATAATTAAGATAAATTTATATCTAACTTATATAAAAATTGTGATGCTTAGGTTATTACCTTTAATTGAAACAATTTAAATAATTTTGAAATTAAGACTTACAGATAAGTGATGATAAACCTGCCACCAAAATTGTTTTTTCCTCAGAGTTTATAAGAAGTTTTTATTTAAATTAATCCATCCAAATCCATTTAGGGAACAACAAGTCATTATAAAAGGTAATATTTGGTTCGATTTGTAATCTCAACAAGGTGATAAAAAGTACATAAGATTTATATACGAAAAAATAATATTGTTCTATATCGAACGTTCGAATTAGAACAATCGAAATTAAAGTATAAAAATGTAGAAACTAAGAATGGAAACAATGTCTTTTCGTTTTGGATTTGATAACTATATTTACTGTAATAAATCAGTTTTCCGAAAAAATAACAAATTTAATGAATTAGTTTCTACCGAGAAATATCATTCTAAAAAAAATGAAAATGGTGAAAAAAATAGGTAAAGTTAAAACAGGATGGAAAATGCCATTACTTCCTCTTCCAATAGGAATATTAGGAGCTCAAGTTAACGGTAAGCCAAATTTCAAAACAGTAGTGTGGTTTAACATGATCCATGATGATCCACCCCTAATTGGCGTAGCAATGTCAAAAAAACATTATACTAGCCCCGGTATAAAGGATAATAAAACATTTAGTATCAATATTCCAACGAGTGATATGTATATTGTAACAGATTATTGTGGTCTACATTCAGGATCAAAAGTTGATAAAGCTAAGGAGTTCAAACTATTTTACGGCGATCTAAAGACAGCTCCAATGATTAAGGAATGTAGTATTAACATCGAGTGCAAGCTTGTAGACATTAAAGATTTTAAGAAGACTGAATTATTTATAGGAGAAATTATCGAAATTTATTCAGATGACAAATACATAAAAGATGAAGAGCCAGATGTTAGCAATTTTGATACGTTTATATTTCTAATGCCTCACGGGCCATATCGGAAGATGGGAGATTATTTAGCTGAAGCATATGAAGTAGGAACAAGTTATAAACCTAAAAATTAAAAAAAATTTTTTAAATTAAAAATGAGTTTGAAATATAAAAAAAACAAAGAAGGTATTAAAAAATGGAAAAAATAATAGCATATTGTGGAATTTGCTGTTCAGAGTGTCCAGCATATTTAGCTACTCAAAAAGATGATTATGAAGAAATAAAAAAAGTAGCAAAAGAATGGTCTAGTGAAGAAATGCCATTCGAACCTGAAGATATTTATTGTGATGGATGTACTTCAGAAGGCAAGCATTTTGGATGGTGTAGTGAATGTCCAATTAGAAGTTGCTGTAGTGAGAAAGGATTTGAAAATTGTGCTTATTGTGAAGATTATTTCTGTGATAACTTGAAAATGACCTTTGATAAATCTCCTGCAGCTAAAGAGAGATTAGATGAAATAAGAAAGAATTTACAAACTTAGCTTAATAAAAAGCAAGAGGCATATAAAATGGAATTAGAAGAAGCAAAAAAAATGATTTTGGAATTAATGGAAATTTCGAAAGCAGCATACTTAACAACAATAGATTCTAATGGATATCCGATAACGCGAGCGATGTTTAACCTCAGAAATAAGGAACAGTTTCCAGAATTTTCTGAGTTTTTTGGAGGTTTAGATAATATATTCGATATTTACATATCAACTAATACATCCGCCTCTAAAATCAAACATATTGAAAACAATCCAAAAATTTGCGTTTACTATTGTGATCCTATCATATTCAAGGGGGTGATGTTCGGGGGTGAAGTAGAAGTGATTAATGATATGGATATAAAGCAAAATATCTGGTTAGATTGGTGGACAAGGTATTATCCAAAGGGATTGGAAGATCCAGATTACGCACTGCTCCGTTTAAAACCAAAAACTGCAGAATTTTATTACAAATTACAAAAAGTTCAATTTAAGCCAGGAGAAGAATAAAATATATGATTTAATTTACGGTAAATGAAGGTGTGGAATACATGGAATTAAATGAGGCAGAAAAATTATGTAAAGAGTTGTTAAATAACTCTCTTGTAGCATATTTTTCAACAGTTGACTCTGATGGCTTTCCTATAACAAGAGCGTTACTCAACACACGATATAAAAAGCGATATCCTGAATTTTCTGAATTCTATGATAATCTGGATGATAAGTACGTAATTTATTTTTCGACAAATACTAGCTCTTCCAAAATAGAACATATAAAGAAAAACCCTAATGTGGCTGTTTACTTTTGTAATACTGAACAGTTTAAAGGCGTTATGTTTGGTGGTGAAGTAGAAATAATTGAAGATATGGAGATTAAGCGACAATTCTGGTTAGAAAGATCTACTAGGTACTACCCAAAAGGATTGGAAGATCCTGATTATACAATACTTCGATTTCGCCCAATAAATGCTAGATTCTACCATAAACTAAATCAAGTTGAATTTAAACCTTAATTGGAGGGAAAGTTTTTAAAATGAGTTGCATAAAACGAGGAAGTGTCAATGGTAAGGATGTAAAATTAGCTTATATTGATTTTGGGGGTTCAGGTGATTATGTTGTCCTATTGCATGGGCTTATGTCTAGAGCTAATAATTGGTATGAAACAGCACTTTGGTTAAGAAAATATTTTCATGTTATAGGAATTGATCAGAGAGGACATGGAAGAAGTGAAAAACCAGATTCTGATTATTCGCGAGATGTAATGATTGAGGATATTGCAAACGCTATGAATGAGCTAGGCATTCATAACAGCATAATGATAGGACACTCGATGGGGGCTTCAATAGCTTGGGGTTTAGCAGTTTTGCACCCCCACCTAGTTAAAGCTCTGATTATTGAAGATAAAAGCGCTCAAACAGCCCCTAGGGAGGCCCTTGAGGAATGGGAAAAATTTTTTATGTCTTGGCCAGTCCCATTTAGTTGTTTAAAAGAAGCACGTGTATTTTTTGGAAACCTACATCCCTCTTATGCAGATCATTTTATAGAATTACTCGAAGAAAAAGAGTTAGGATACTACCCTATTTTTAAATTTCAACATCTTCTTAAAATACTCAGTTCAAGTTTCGGAAAATCAAAATGGGATGAATTAGATCGAATTAAATGTCCTACACTGATTATTAAAGGGGGATCCAGTCAATTTCAACGTGAACATGCTGAAAAAATGTCAAAAATAATAGAAAATTGTAAATTTATTGAAATTCATGACGCAGGTCACGTAGTACATGATGATCAACCTGAACTATACCAAGTTGCTGTAAATAAATTTCTAATGGATTTATAAATATTTTTATAAATTTTAAAGATTAGAAATGTTTGAACAAGGTGAAAATAGATGGAAAAAGTAAGAGAAGGCGGTTTTTTAATGACAAAGATCCGTAAATTATCAGAACGGATTTTTGCCAAAATACTTAGAGATTCTGATGTCAGTGAAATCACTGCAGCTCAAGGTAGAGTAATGTTTCCTCTTTGGCAAAAAGATGATATATCCTTCCAAGAACTTAAAAGAAAAACCTCATTAAGTAAAGCTACTCTCTCTCACATGTTGGATAACCTTGAAAAATCAGGTCATATTAAACGTGTACATGTTGCTAATGATAAAAGAATTATTAATATCAAGTTAACTGAAAAGAATAAAAACTTGCAGGATAAATTTATTCAAGTTTCTAATGAAATGAGAGATATATTTTATGACAATTTTTCTGAGAATGAGATTGATGAGTTTGAAAACTATTTAAGAAGACTCTTGGAAAATTTGAATAAATATAGTGAAGAAAATAAGAAAAAATGAAATTTTTATTATAATTCCTTTTCTTTATATTCTCAGTTTTTTAAACAAGAAAAAAATGTTAATCTTTTTGAACTTTAGAACTTCTAGGTATATGTATTTTGATTTTTGGAATGTAAATATTAGGGATTTGAATTTTTGGCATTGATAGCTGTAACTCTGAATCCTCTCTAGAAATGGTAATATTCGGCTCTATCACTTTTAAAAGTTCAAATTCCTCTTTATGTTTTGATTCATCAAAAATTTCTTTTTCTTCTAAATTAATATCTTTTGCTTCGAAAAATTTAGAACATTGTTGTTTTTTTTCAGTTATTAATTTGTCATAAATTTCAGAATGATTTTCATTTATTAATAAATCTCTAAAATCATCTTGTTTAAAAATCCAACCAGTTTGAGTATCATATATCATTCCAATTACTTTTACATCAGGAAAAAAGGGTCTTATAATCTGTAAATCGTTAATCTGATGGATTACATTACTTATTTCATTATCAAAAGGTTTGAAAAAATCATTTAGATTTGATAGAAAGTCTGAATATCTTGTTGATAATTGTTTAAGAAATTCATATGGAATTTCTTTTCTTAACTCCGTCATATTAATCTTTGTCATTCCACAATCGAAATGTCCCAAAACTATAATAAATTTAACCTTATATTTGTAAATGGTAATTATGATAGATCTCATCATGTCTAGAGTGCACACATTTCCAGCATTTCTTAAGATGAATACATCTCCAGGTTCAAATTGGAATATTTGATTTACATCTATTCTTGGGTCCATGCAAGTAAGAAACAGTATAGGATATTTTGGAATTTTTTTTTGAAATGAAAATTTATCTTGATTTTTAAGAATTCTATCTTGAAACCTGAAGTTTCCCTCAACCAATAATTTCTCGAAATCTTTTAAAATTTAACACACCCTCTTTATACTGTCAATTAGGGAAAATACCGAATTGAATTATAATTATAATATAAAAAAAATTGATATTATTTATTCACTAAAAGCTCTTGTATTTTTTTTGATCCTCCATTATTGAAGAATTCCTTGATTTTATCCGAATATTCTGGTAAAAGTTGTAAGAATGGTAATATTGCTCTTGAAAGTGAACTGAATGCTTCATTTCCATCTCCCATGATAAACATTTTATCTGGATTCAGGTTTTTAAAAATTTCGGGTAATATGTTGGTTAGTTGAACTGCTAAGAATCGTTCATCAGCTGTACTCATTGCTTCAACTTGTTTCTTAAATCCTTCAGCTTGAGCAAGCATTTGTTGTTTAATATTCTCCGCTTCACCTTCTGCTTGAGCAATTAGCTTCCTTTTAATTTGTTGAGCTTCAGCATCGACTTCAATAATCTTTTTCTGTCTATCACCATCAGCTTCAATTTTCTTACGTTCTCTCTCTTGTTCTGCAATCGCAATTTCTTTATTCTTTCTTCTTAATTCAATTTCTTTTTCAACTTGCTGATTTTGAATCCCTATTTCATTTTGAACTTCTAATTCTCTTAATCTTGATTCTCTTTCAGCATCTGCTACAGCCATCCTAGCTTTTCTCGCTTCAATTGCTTTTTTTACAGCTTCCATATTCTTCTTTAGTTCTGGTTCTAAAATATTTACTTCTCGTATTTCAATAGATTCGATTACAACACCCCAATCCGCTGTTAATTCGTGAATTTCTTTGCTTACAATAGTTATTATTTCTCGACGTTCTCGAATAATCTTTTCAATTGGCATATTCGCGCAGGTAGTACGTATAATTGCCTCTGCTGCATTTTTAAGGATCTTTTCCACATAGTTTTCATCTCTAGGAATCCACGAGACGGCACTAAACGCTTTTTCAGGATCAATTACTTTCCAAATTAGCATTCCTACTATTGAAATGTTTTGATATTCCATAGAAACGACTTGTTCATGAGCCTCTAATGTTGTTTGAATACTTGTCGTAGGAATTACGAGATATTCATCAATTAAGGGTAATAACCATAGACTTCCTCCTAATCCAGCATGCTTTACCTTACCATTTCGTAAATGTATTACAAACTGGTTTGTTTTAAACTTTCTATATCTTGTTGCCATAAAAATTAAAAATAAGAAAGCTACGATGATTATTACAACTACTAACCCTGTAACCCATGGAAATACTTCTTGAAACAACATCTCCTTGTTTTTTACCTCCTAATGTTTAATTTTAATATATTTTCTATATTTTTTTTTTAAAGATTTTAAATTTTAATTAATAATTTTAATTATGATCATTTTTACCTCATTCTATATTGAATTGAGTTTACTTTATTATCAATTAATAAAAATCCGTCTTTTACATCACAAATATACACTTCATCTCCCTTCTTGAAGGAAGAATCGGGATTTATTGGCTTTACATGCATTCTCTCAAATTTCATTGGAGTATTAGAGGGAATCTTAATAACTCCACCTCTTCTATCTACGTCTAAAATAATGATTCCTTTTTGCCCAATTAAATTTTGAGTAGAAGAGATATTATAGAATCGAGATTTAGCTATCTTTTTCCAGGTAATAGAAATGATTTTGGTAAATAGAAAGGATACTGATAATGATGAAAAATATATGAGAAATTTGATTTGAATATCGAATAAATAATAGAATAATATTCCAGCTATCCCAAAAATTAATAAAGATGTAGAAAACAATAACATAAAAGGAGCTGGAGTTGTATCACTAATAATATTGAAATCTCCTGTATCATCATAATGGTCTGCATAATCTGCACTCTCTGGATGATCCATATGATCAAGATGGTCAACATGTCCTAAATCTGTATGATCTACATGATCAATGTGATCTACATGTCCTAAATCTGCATGATCTACGTGATCAATATGATCTACATGTCCTAAATCTGCATGATCTACGTGATCAATATGATCTACATGTCCTAAATCTGCATGATCTACATGGTCAAAATGATCCATATTTTGAAGATCGTGAGTTGACATTTCAGCTAGGAAAGTCGAGACAATGGACATTATGATTCCACCAATAAATAATCCTAAACAAATACTAAATAAAATGTCATAAAAATAATTATAAAAGAAAGCGATAAGCGTGTATACTAAACCAAAAATAATAATTAAGAATGAAAAGATACTTTGCTTTTTTCTCCAACGAATTGTGGGTATTTTAGATAACGTTCTTGCTTCTACCTTACTTATGTTTTATTTTATTTAATATTAAAACATTTAAAAAAACCATGAACTATAATTTTGTTCCACACTGATGACAAAATCTTTCATCCCGTTCTACTTTTTCACCGCAATATCTACAATAATTTATATCTGAAATGATCGGGATCTCCCTTTTAACCTCTCTATAGATGGGTTCTTCAGGAATTTTTTGCATAGAGTTTTGCCTATAAGGATTAATTAATGCCAACTCCTGATCTTCAATTGATTTCATGTGTTTTATGTGTTCTTCCTTCTGTTTTTGGGCAGTCGTACTCATTGATGAAGCTATAGCTGCAATAATTACAATTATTAATATAAATCCACCAAATCCACTGATGAAGATCCATGGAAATACGGTAAATCCACTAAAAGGATCAAAAAAAAACCAAAAAAATATCCCCATTAATAAGAAAAAAATTACTACGGCGATAATCGCCCCACTAGCCCTATTTCTGCCATATCTATTACGCCTATTTGCCACTATTAAAGGAACCCAAGCCAATTTTTTATATCTCCTTGTTATATATTATGTTATATATTTCTGTAATTTTTTTTGTTATACAATATATTGTTATATATCTGTATATTTAAATCTTATGATAGTTTTTAAGATATTATTAAAATAGCGAGAGATCACAAAACTTAAATATTGAGATATATATATTAATATATATATACATGCGAAGAATTTTTCATAATTTTTCATATATAGAGTTATATATTCCAAGAAATCAAGAAAAGCTCATTTATCCTTTAATAAATAAAATCAAAGTTTATTAATATATTAGGATATATTTTATGAAATGTTATTACAAATAAAATATGAATTAATGAGTTGGTAGTGATGGCTAAAAATAGCGACAAAACAAATGATACAGATAACGATGAAATTAAAGAATCTGAACCAAAGGATAAGGCTATTTACGTGAAAGTTGGTGATGAAACAAGATCTCTCATAGATAAATATAAAGATAAAGGTACTACAATATCAGATTTAGTAAGAAATGCTGTCAAATGTTATGATGATTTCAACTCAATTTCACCTGAAATTCATGCTATTATTGAAAAATTTAAAGATGAAAATGAACTTGACATTGCATTTATCGAACGGGCAATTAAGTATTACGGAGACCAGAAAGAACTAGATAGGGATTTATGGGTGCGTGCTAGAGATGAAATGAAAATGATGCTCATTGGTAAAACAACCTTTAACCAACTTATTCATGCAGCTGAAATGCCAGAGGAAAGTTTGCAAAAACCTTGGCGAAAAAATGTAGCTATTGATTTAATATTGTGGTATAATGAAGCAAAACCCTTAAAGAGTCTTACCGCAGAAGAGATCATCAAGACTGTCCAAAAGATGTGGGTTGTAGCAAATTACTTCCATACTATTGATGTTGTAAAAGATAGTGAAGATGTATTTCATGTGCTTTTCAGACATAGACAAAATAAACGTTATAGCTCTTATTGGTTAGGATATTTCACAGAATTGTTTATGTCAGAAGAAATGGGTTTTAAATGTGAAGTTGAAGGACAACCGTTTGATGAATCAATCTCAATGGTCATAAAAGTGGGTTCTAAAAAATAATTTAAAAAATTAAAAAATTTTTATTATCTTTCTTTTACTTAAATCGAATCGAATTCAAGAAATTTATTCTAAAGATACAGATTTTGATATAATTTCGCTCACAGTAGTTCCCGGAATAAAACTCTGCATAATTACTTCATCGTCATGTAGAGTATAATCATTAAATAGATTATGATTAGTATCTTAATCAGGAAAAGATCACTGTTACCCCCTATAGTTAGAATTTAATAAAAGCTTTTAATAATGTTTCTAATCTGAAATCATGAGTTTAATAATAAAGCTAGCATATTTTTTTTCACCTTTTATTAGATTATTCAATTTGATTAAAAGGACTGTATCTCCCTGTATTAATCATTTTCGCTCGTTAAAGCCATCTAATACTACTTTTAAACTAGGTTCATGGAATGATGATGCTCTTGTCCAAACGAAGTATGGTTTAGTATCTGGTTTTTCAGATAAAGGATCTTGGTGCTGGAAGGGGATTCCATATGCAG
>JAHPYZ010000072.1 GCA_019058425.1 Promethearchaeota archaeon | reverse complement strand
CTTCCAAACTATTAATATTCCCATCTCCTTCATAGTCACTTCCTTTTATAAAGTCAACCGATAGAATGTTCGAATATAACTGAGATTCATAAAAAGCATTAGGATCTTCTGATATTAAAAAATCATCCCATTTTGTATTTCCATGATAATGATTTGTGACTGTACTGAGGAAGAATTCCTCTATTGAGACATCATTTTGATAATTTAAATCATTTACAGTACATACCACTGTACTAGTAGATTCTTTATAAATTTTAATATTAAATTTTGCGAGATTCATATTAAAATTTATACTGTATCGATACCAATCACCTTGAGTTACAGTTGCAATCAGAGACCATACTGATCCATTATGATAATAGACATTTTTGCTGTAAAGATCAAATCGCAATTGAAATGCTATTGTATCAGAACCATCTCTAAATTTGATATAGTGGTAGTTAGGATTAGTACATCTGCTTCCAGCACCTACACTTAGTGAAAATTCTATAGTTCCACTATTGTATGAGTTATCAAGATAGTGTACTGACCAAGTATTTTTCGAGTCTTGAGCATCTCTCATAATCAAGACTTTGTTATGATCCTCAAATGGTCCATCATGAATATAATGATCACAATAATCACCTGGTAGATAACCATGATATTCATCAATAAAATCAATAGCTAAACCCCTTGTATCATGAATCTCAGCTCCAAAATCCTCTGATTCAGAAGTGACAGCACCACTTATTTTTGGATTAGAATTCGAATAAGTATATGGAGTGATTGAACCTGTAATCAACGGTACACAAAATATCAATAAAATACCAAGAAGTAGTAAAAATTTTTTGTTTTTCGTCATTTTTATCTCTCAAATTTTTGTTTTGATCTAAAAAAATTTTGATAGATTGCTTTTTTCTTTATAGATTTCTCCACTATCTTAAACCTATCTAAGAAGTGGTAATAATTATAGGTGAAAATATCATATTTAAAAGTTCGTTTTTTTCATAGGACAAAAGGGATAAGTTTCCCATTAATTAAATCAACATATCTAGTTGGAGATAATACCTATATATCACTTTATTTCATAAAACATTGCCATATGTTCTTAATATATATGTAGATATCTCTCCACTATTATAGAGATATTCACAATAATTTTATTGAATCATAAATAAAAATTCAAAATTGAATGAAATAAATGATGATTTCAAGAGGAGAGGAATCGGAACCCGTTCTAAATCTTAAGGATTTATTTTATGATGAAGTAGTTGTTAATAACGCTGTTAAAAATCAAGTACATGAGATTCCACATAAGGCAAAGCATGATAATTTTAAACTCCTTTCAGATATCCAGAATGTTTTAATAAATTGTAGACATTTAACAAGCAAAGATAAGCTTCTTTATTGTCAATCCCAACGCTACTTTATGAAGCAGTATTTACGTGAAATTAACAAACGAGAATAGATCATAAATAGTATTTTTGAACTTCTTTTATAACTAAACTGATTAAATCTTTTGGATTTCCGATTCCATAAAAGGTCACTTTATCAAGAAGGGTTTTAAATTTATCTTTAGGTATTTTTGTGGATCCTATAAAGAAACCAACAATTTTATGCCCTTTTTGGGCTAAATCTATCATTATCTTCTTTGCTTTACTCCAATTATAGATCCCAAAGTCTGTGATGATAAAAACAAGAGATTTTTTTTCTGCTTTATTGCATTGATCTGCAATTTCTTTAATTGGTAAAAAAGTTCCTCCACCTTGATATCTTAAAAGAACTTTTTCAGCTTTTTTATAATCATAAGTCCATTGACAAATATCTGCTCTATTTGAGAAATTAATAATACTAAATTTAGCACCTTTACTTGTAGCATAATGTAAAGATGCAAATGCAGCTACTAGAGCTGTATGATATGGTCCCTTACCACGAACTGATCTAGATGTATAGTTCCAACCCATAGAACCTGAAGAATCCAAAACAATTAGAAGATCTGGGATTTGTTGCTCAATAAAATGACCCGGCCCTTCTTTATATGCCCATTTTCTTGTAGTAATATTAGGTATTAATATTGGACTATTTAATAAGCTCTGAACAATATCTAATTCTTCAATTCTATCTCCAATACGCCAAACTTCAGGATAAACAGGTAATTGCCCTCCCGGCTTTTCTTCAAAAATTCTTATTTCTATTAGATTTTTAGCTAATCCTCTATACCATGTAGCTAGTTCACTCCCCTCAATTAAAATTCCTGCTTGACGCGCAGGCCCACCAAATTCAGAATAAGGGATATCTTTGGCAAATTCTTCTGATTTTTGTCTTAAATCATCTTCATTACTCTCTTTTAATTTATCTGCATTTTTATTTTCTAATGGATTATCCATAATTTCCAGAACATCTTTTGGTATTTCTAGAAAAGCGCCTCCAGGGCTTTTTCTCTTTTCTTTATTCTTATCTAATATTCCTCCAGTACCTATTAATGTAAAAGTATCTTGTATTAGATTTTTTAAAGATCTTGCAACTTGAGACACTTTCTTTTTCCATGTTGATTCATCTTCAAAGTTTTTTAGAATGATTTTAGTAACTCTATCCGCTAATGTATCCATTTCCTTAAGCTTATTATCACCTATAACATCTTTTTTCCACATTTTCTCATAAGCTCGAAATAAGAATTTACTAAAATTGCTAATTGGTCTTTTACTTGTAATATGTTTGTAAGTTTCAGCCATTTCCCATTCAATAAGATTAGAATATCTCTGATGCAGTTTAGTATCAATAATTAAATCGGCAAAAATATTTACAACTATTGGTGCATAATTTTGATTCACATGGACCATAGCAGCTCTTAATAATTTAGCGTGTGTCAAACCATCATAAGGTATAACTTGATAATGTGATACTTCATGAAGAGAGATAATATAAAAATAATCAATATATTCTTGATCATCTTTTAGCAAAGGTGTATTAGCTAGATTCATTGTTATTTGCCATCGGTGCTCAGGATCGATATAAAATCCTTCTAAATGAGTATAATCAAATACATAATGGGGATCATTTAAAGGAGGGTAATAAAATTCCTTTAAAGTCTTACTCCAAGCAATATTAGCTAATTCTACTGTTTTCCTTTCCTTTTCCGTTATTTCTTTTTTTGATTGTTTTCCTTTTCTTTTTCTGGATTTAATCATATTTCCCTAAAATTTTCTTATTCTTCCTTTTGTATGTATTCCAAATTATCCAAAATTGATCTCAATCTTAATGCTTCAGATCCGCCAGAAATTTGTATATTTACTAGAGAATCTTCTGTAGTTCCAGTCACATTTATTTCAATTAGCATATCCTCTGTACGGATTTGTTTTGTTTGTCTTTGACTGAATGCTTCCTTTAATGGTTGATCCAAGTTAGAGAATTCAGACGCAATATCAGCCCATACTTCTTTCCAGTATGCAAATTTTATAACATAATCAGTTACGGTTTGTTTGAAAAGTTCTCGATTGCACCATTCAATTAAATCACCTCTATTAGGGAAATCAATTTCTTCCAGGAGATTATTTCGAATTTCAGCTAACTTATTAATATCACCATTCTTTGCTGATTCTTGTATTTGTTGGGCAATCGGGGAATACTCTTTGTTATTAACCGAATTTACAAACGGTATTAAATCGAATTTTACAATTAAATCATTTTTCTCAAACTTCTTTAACTCCTGTAAATCATTATCTTTAGGAGTTCCTCCCCGAAATCTATCTGTAATTTTATAGCAAACTTCACGGTTCTTGAATCTTTTCTGAATGGTTTTCAGAATATTTTTAGAAAACTCATACTTGTTTCCATAATACGGAGCCTTATCCACTTCCCTTTTTACAAAGATTACTCTATGTGAAATTACATAAGGTGCAATAGTATTTACAATATTTACATCAATATTATCTAACCCTAATAACCAAGCTAATGCTTTAGAATATCTTAGAAGATCTTTAGCCACTCTAACACTTAATATTGAATCAATCTTATTACAAATATTTTGGGCAGTATTGAAATGACAACCTGAACATAATCCCGTACTTGGTTTTATATCTTCAGTATTTCCCTTGTCTACTCTTGCACATAAAGTAAATTCTCTTATTATCGCATGTATATAATTATTAACTTCAGTAGTGAATGAGACTCTATTCACATAATACCAAATTTCCATTAATTCATCAATAGATAAAATTTCGGGTACTTGAATTAATTCATCCATACCGGAATATTTCTCATCTTTTCCTGTTAAGATAAGTTGTAAATCATGACTTCCTGGCATTGAAATTGGTACTGAAATTCCAAACCTATCTAAAAATGGTTGAGATAGTTCAAAAGTACCAACATCATGAGGATTTATAGTCGCAAATAAACAAAATTTATTGATTGTTGCTATTGAGTCATAATATTTAACTGTTCCTTCCGCTAACAATGATAATAAGATATCTTGAGCATACGGAGTTAGACGATTTACTTCATCAATAATTTTCCAGAAGTTTGTAACAAATTGTCTCCATACCACTTCTTCTTCTCCCTCTTTCATTAGTTTTCCCAACTTCAAAGTACCAATTAATTTCTCTTCTGTTAGTTGAGGATGCCCTCTAATTATAGAATTTTCTATTTCACTAAGGGAACTTTCTGTGAACATGCGACCTAAAAGCTTTACAAGAGTAGTTTTACCACCTCCATGACCTCCTATTAATAACATTGCTGAGTTGGGAACTATTGCATTTAGGATACATAAAGATAGTATTTCGGGTAAAGATCGTGTTGCTACTTTTTTACTCTTTTCTGGTAGATATTTAATACTCAAATCTTTAAAATGTACGAATAATTGATTCGCTTGTATTAAATTGATGATTTTCCATACTTTTTTTCTTAAATTGTCTTCTTCTCCTAATTTTGTCGACATTTGGGTTAGTCTCTTAAGATTTTCAATATTAAATAAGAAGCAGTTTGATTATTTATTTTTATTCATTCAATTTGTATTATTTTAATATTTATGAGTTTATAAGTTAAGAAATTCCAGATTTATTATTATTATAAATAAAATAGATCATTTAATCCTTCTATTACGAAATCTGGTTGAATATCCCATTCTTTGTAGTGTTTATTACGTGGACCTATTTCTCTCCTTATTAAACATGCATTAATATTTGCTTTTTTAGCTGCAACAATATCTAATTTTGAATCTCCAATAAAAATAGCTTTTGATTCTCTTGGATCGAATTTGAATTTATTTAATATTGTAAGAATACCTTTTGGAGATGGTTTAGCAAATTCTTGGTCTTTTTCATAATAACCTAAACTAAAAGTTTCATGAAAATATTGAGTAATTTTAAAATTATCTAGAATAAAATCAACAATGTAATATGCAGCGTTTGAAACTATAGCGAGTTTGTATTCTTTGTGCTTAAAGATTTTTTCTAATGTATTATAAACATCTTTATACAAGAAAATCTGGTTTTTTTCTATTAAAATTTTCCTCCATTTAAAATCTAACTCATCAAAGACCTTCCAAAAATTTTGGGGATGTTTTATACCCCATTCTTCTAAAACATCAAAGAAGTCTTCTTCAGGAGACCACAGTCTATATTTTTCATTCTTTTCTGGAGGATTACTAGCTTCTAAAATGTCAAAGGTTTCTTCCAGAATTTGGTCTACATAAGTTCTGATATTACCAAGATGGAGTAAAGTTCCATCCAAATCAAATAAATAAATATTAAACTTCATATAGTTATAAATTGAAATCAAGCGAGATTTTTAAAAATAACCTATATGCCCTAAGTTTTTTCCATCTTCATCTAAAGCATAGACGATACCCATTGATAATGGTTCTTCTTTTTCACTTTTTGTTGATTTAGCTACATACTTCAATGTTTCAAGTTTCAATATGAAGTTACGATTACATTTCTTACATTTTATATAGATCTTCTTGGTAATTTTTTTTTCATCCTCTTGTATTTCCTTTTTAAAAGGTTCTAGGAGGTTAGAATCTTGATTATCACACTCATTCAAAAAACATTGATCTAAAGATATTTTTTCCATTCCTCGTCTTGCTAAAGCAATGTATGCATAACTTGGGATTTCAAGTCTCAAATCTTCTTTCTCTACCATAGTTAAATTAAGATATGGATATCAATTAATTCTTATTATTATTTTTTAAAGATTCTCTTAAAATTCCTTTGATGAATGTTCTATCTCTTTCTCGTAACTATGATGAGTATAAATTTGAAGGTTCAAGGATATTTGGATAGAAAGGACGGAGAAAATTTCTAGTAGAGAAACATAGGTGACATTTATCTGCATATCCCTCTAAAGGCTTATAGCCTTTTTCAATCGCAATTTCAAGAAGATTTTGAGGACCTCCTTTAGCAACTACCTTACATATTATTGGATGTTTTCTATAATTAAAATCCCTTATTATATTAGATAAAGAATTTTGCTTGGCATTCCCAATACAAATCCCCTGACATAGTTGATGAAAAATCCATCCATTAGGATCGATCATAAACATTGGGACCTTAAAAATAAGACATTTATCTAAGGGTATTTTATTCATTGAATAATACTCGACAAGCTTTTTTGCAGCTCGACCTTTTACTTGTAACTCACTATTTATTACTTGACAAAACTCACACTCTTTGGAAATCACTTCAGTAAGTTGTTTATTCTGTTCATTAAAACTATTATTTATGTTTTCAGGTCCTAGATTTTGAGTTATTGAATATATATTTTCAATTCCCGCTTCATGAGCTGCTTTCATTGCTCGTTTCACAACATCGATTGGAACAAATTCTTGATGAAAAATGTCGACGCTAAAACCTATGGTACTTAGGCCCGCTTCTTTTAATTTTAGGGTATAATTTTTGGCAGTAGACTCATTTTTTCCCCAATATCCATTAGTTGGTAATCCTATCTTTAATATACCAAATCTTTTTACTTCTTCAATAAAACTAATTAATAAATCAAAATGTAGTAGAGGTTCTCCTCCAAAAAATCCCACTTCATCAACAATATAATTAGCTGTAATATCTTCCAAATATCTTCTTACATCATCTAATTCCATTAAAGCATTGTCCTGATGTGGAGAACCTGGGATGGCACAATGCTTGCACTCATTAGTGCACTTATAAGATATAAGAAACGTAAGAAAAGGTATTCTTTTTTTATCTTGTTCAATACTCATTTTTATATTAACTCGTTTTTAATCATTATTTTCTAATTTCTTAAAATATTCCTGGTAGAGATTACTTTTCTTTTTCATCCATTTCCTTTCTAATTTTTGAAATAGTCTTGTCAAAGTCCTTTATGTATTCATTCATTCGATCTCTAGTTTCTATGAATACTATTTTTTTGGCTTCAAGAAGTTGGATTCTTTCCTTAGGAGCTAAATTACCTTTAAACCTTTCAGGTTTTAAAGCCATCGGTAAAACTTGAATTGAAGGAATGTCATCAAAACGTTCGAGATCATCTGAATCAATAGCAGTTCCTTGATCTATTGATGCTGCTAAGAACCGACGATAAGTATTTCTTATATTTCGTTGAGTTAATTTCATTAATCTTAATGCTTCTTTACCTATATCTGAAATCTCATACACTTTCTTCTTTTTATCTTCTTTAAAAATTTTAATGAAACCCTTTTCCCTTAGGTTATTTAAGATCCAATATAGAGTCGAAGTAGATGGATTCCACATCCCTAAAGTACGTTTTTCAATTTCATTCCCTATTTTATATCCATGAGAGGGTCCTCTTTCAAGAATAGAAAGGATGAAAATATTAGTAAAATTCTTTTTCATTACTTTTTCAAAGTTTTTGTTATAATCTTCAACCATAGTCGGTCTATCTCTAAATTGAGAAGTATTATCTTATCAGTCTGAAATCACATCCAGTCACTGGTGTTTCAGTGACTGGACTACCAGTAACTGATATAGTAATTTATGAATATTTAAATCTTTTTAAAAGGCTTTAATAGGGTTGAATCTTGAATATCAAACTCAATCAAAAAACATTGTTCAAAAGCAATTTCTTTCATTCCTCGTCTTGCTATAGGAATAAACGTGTATCTAGGGATTTCTAGTTTTAAATCTTTTTCATTAGATATTTTTAAATTAAGCTGAAAATATCATTGTAAATAACAACCCTATAGAACAACCTAAAGATAAATATTCAATTAAAATACCGTTAAACTTCTTTTTTTCTTCTCGTCTTCGCTTTCTATTGATTTCTTGTCTTTGTTTTTCTGCTAATATTTGTTTTTGAGTTTTTCCAGCAAAAAAATTTTCATATGGATCTATATATAATTCGCTGACTTTACCATATATATAATAAAATTGTGGTACAAATATAATTCCAAGGACTGGACTGAATACTACATCATAAACATTCCCAAGAATTCCACAAAGTATAATTCCGTATAAAAAGTATTTGTAAAAAGGATTTCTTTTTAAAAATGCTGTAAACAATCCTCCATATAAAATTCCCAGAAAAATAAAGGCAAATAAAATCGAAAACACTGTTATATTTCTTGCTAATGTAAATAAATAGATTATTAATATAGTGTTCAATATTGCCATTATTAATTCGAAATATACAATTTTACCTATCTTGAAATTTTCCACTTTACTTTTCGATATAACAATTTCTCCTGCTTGACTCATAATTCATCAATAATATGCTATGAAATTATTTTTAGGACTTCTTAAGCTTTATACAAAAATACTTATATTTAAATCTTTTTTTTGATATTTTATTGTTCTGAACTGAATTTAATTAAGTCTTAAACTCTCAATTAAGGATTTTTTAAAACTAATAGGATCAAGCTTAATTATTATATATTACTATAGCTAATTGAGTTAAGATATGAATCAAAACGAAGAGTTATCAAAAAAAACAATAGATCACATTTCAAAATTAGCTTTACTAGATTTATCAGAGGAAGAAAAAACAAAACTTGCTGATGAGGTTGGGGATATTCTTAAGTACTTCAAGAAATTAGATAATTTAGATACAAGCAATGTTAAGCCTCTAACCCATCCAATAGAGGGATTAAAAAATGTATTCAGGGAAGATAAGCCATGGGAATCTCTTTCTACTGAAGAAGCTTTAAAAAATGCAAGACATAAAAAAGATGGATATTTTAAAGCTCCAAGAATTCTAAAAGAAAAATAAATTCTTATTTTTTATATTCTTCAGTTAGTTTTCTTATTGCTTGAGCCATATCTTTAAGTGCCCTTCTTCTTTCTCTATTGTTCATCTGATAGAAATCATCTTCAGAGTCAGAACCTATTTTTTCTACAGATGCCATGTCACGATATTTTGTGTACACTAAACTTGTTACATATTTATCATAACGATCTAAAGCCTTGATCAACCTAGGATCATTTTGAATCTTATCCCATAACTCTAGAGTTTCTAAAGATCTAATCCCTAAATCAATTCTAAACCAACTAATTGGGAATAAAAGTTCTCGTTGAATTCCCATCTCAATAATGGCTAAATTTTCCTCATCAATGTAAAGTTCTGGAATTTCATCTTCTTTATATACAATGTTATAACTCATAATATAAAGATTTGCAGCGCCTCGAGATGTACAGACAATTCCCGTAGCAAATCCTTTAGCCATTCTCAAAGTATCAGCTAAATCTTCCAATTTAGAACCGATAATATGGAGCTTGTTCTTTTTAGTTCCTTGTATTTCAACATTAATCTTTTTTATACCTTTTGAACCAGAAAGAATTTGAGGAAATAAATCTTTATCTCGAGTTTTTTTGTGAGCTTCTAAAAGTTTATTTATAATTTCATAATCTAATTTAAGACCAGGTATCACAGTATTTTGATTAAGAAATGCATCTACTTCAAAATCAGCAATTCCGTAGAATAGCTTTTTATTATTAATAATATTATAAATAGTTTCTACAATAGTTTTAATTAATGCTTCAGGATCTTCACGAATAGAGTCATACTCTTTAGTTTCAAATGTATCTATTTGATCCTCTAATCCTTCTTCTTGATAAAATGCACCCCAACTAAATTCACTGAAAATTACACTCTCAGAATATAAATTATGGTGAGAATCAAAGCTCAAAATGCTTTTACTGCCACCTAATTCAACACCTAATTTAGATCCCGAGGCTAGAATCGCTGCAGGAGGATCAAAAAATACGATTGGCAAATAGAAATCCTTTATATTGTAATTAAATTGACTTAATTCTTAATATTACTTTTTACAGTAATTCTAATAATTATAGATGAAAAGCATATATATAATTAGTGAAACAAATAGAGATTTTACAACTTAAATTTTCAAATTTTAAGTGTAGGATTTAATTTTCTACGATATTCATTATAACGATATAAAACGCTAAGGCATTTAGTTATGTCATCCCACATACTAAAAATTGGAATATTATGATCTATGAATTTTTGCATCCAAGGATATCTATAAGGATATGGTCCAGCAAAAAACACAGGGATTGAAAATTTTTTCATTAATCTTTTTATAGATTTTAAAACAATATTTTCAAAGATATCTTTCATATTTTCCATATTCTCATCCAATTTCATCCCTGACTTTTCTATAATTTTCATTATATCATCAAAATCATAAACACCAAACACAATGACAGCATCAACTTCTTTTGATTTCATTAGCAACTTTGGAAATTTTATAAACATATTCATAAAGTTCTCGTGAAAAGTAATATCAACAGGATTCATGGAGCTTGCTGTTTTAGGAATATCTTTTTTCAATTCGGATTGTAATTCTTGTGAAAATTCTGGTATTTCCAAACCATATACTTCAGCATTTTTAGTCATCATAGCACCAGGACCTCCTGAGTCTGTTATAATACCAATTCTATTACCTTTTGGAAAGACTTTATATGACTGCGCTTGCGATAAAGTTCTTAGATAATACAAGAAGTCCATAATAGAATTAGTAGAAATAATCCCTGTTTCTTTAAATACGGCCTCATAAATTTTGTTATCAGCACTAATCGAACCTGTATGACTCATAATAGATCTTGCTGCTGCTTGTGAACCTCCAGCATAAATTGCAACTATAGGCTTCTTAGGAGTTATTTCTTTCGCCAATTTAATAAATTTCTTTCCCTGTTTGATTTCTTCAATATAAAGCCCAATTACTTCAGTAAGAGGATCATCTTTAAAATATCTTAACACGTCCACTAAATCTATGTTTCTTTCATTCCCTACGGATATAGATTTTCCTATTTTGATTCCTAGATCATTTGTATAAAAGGCAGTTTGAGCTGCAACAGTACCAGATTGACTAATAATTGAAATATTTCCCCGTTTATGCGGAAGATAAATCCAAAAAGTGTTAAAATAAGCATCTTTTTTATCAGGATAACCATACCACCCATTATATACACCTAAACAATTGGGACCAATGAATCTCATATTATATTTCTTAGCGATTTCGTCAATTTGTTTAGATAATTCTAATCCTTCTGATCCTGTCTCTCGAAAGCCACCAGATGTAATGATTAAACGTTTGACCCCCTTTTGACCACATTCTTCCATAACTTGAGGTACAATTCTTGGTGGTAATATGATAAATGCAAGTTCTGGCACTATTGGGATGTCAAATATGGATCGGTAAGCTTGAATTCCTTGAACTTTTTCTAATCTTGGGTGTACAGGAAATATATTTCCATTAAAACCGCCTCCAGCAATGATATTTCGTAGCTGCATTGAGCCCATTGTTGTCATTAGATTATTGTTTGCACCAAAAACACAAATACTCCTAGGATTTAGAATTTGTTCAAGATAATAATCTTTAGTGGTTTCTGAATTGTTCTCAATCATAGTAAATCTTAAATCAAAGTACTAAAAAAGAAAATTAAAAAAATAACATAAGGTTTACTATTGGGAAATGTAAGTAATTTAATTATCTCAAATAAATTCAATTTTTAAATTTACCATTGATTTTTTTTAGATAATCAGAATATTGTGCCAAAACTGAGAAACATTTCACGGGCATATCCCACAAATCAAAAATAGGAATATTTGAATTGAGAAATTCTCGAACCCATGGATTAGAGTAGCCTTGCGGGCCGATATAAAAAACAGGAACTCCTTTCTTCTTTACTAACCTTTGAATAGGCTTTAAATATAGACCCCTCATCATTTCATTAGATACTTCAAATTCATCGTAATTTTTACCACCTGATGCTTTAATTATGTCTAAGACTTCTTCAAACCCAAAAGCAGCATAGATGATTATCCCATCAACTTCGCCAGAATTTATCATAGCTTTTGGAATTTTAATATAGAGGTTGTATTGATTGAATTGAAAAGTAAGATCAAGAGGATTATCAATATTAGCTACAGGTGGAACATATTGCTTCAGTTTACCTTTTAATTCATCTGAAAATTCAGGTAATATCAAACCCAATTTCTCAGCTACTTTCGCCATCATGGCACCACAACCACCTGAATCTGTAATTATACCTAGTCTATTACCTTTTGGAATAATATTATTAGAGAATACTCTTAGATAATAAAAAAAGTCTTTAATTGAATTAGTAGAAATTATACCTGTTTCCTTAAACACACTTTCAAAGATTTTATCATCTCCAGCAATAGCCCCCGTATGTCCCATGATTGAGCGAGATGCTGCTTCGGTACCACCAGCATAAATTGCCACAATTGGTTTTTTGGGACTTATTTCTTTTGCTAAGGCTATAAACTCTTTACCTCTCTTAATTTCTTCAATATATAATCCAATCACATCTGTCTCTGGATCATTTTTAAGGTATTCCAGAAAATCAACTAAATCTATGTCTTCTTCATTTCCTATAGAGATGGATTTCCCTATCTTGACACCAATATTATTACAGAACCAAAATACGTGTGATGCAACTGTACCTGAATGAGCAATGATGGAAATTTTTCCACGATCAGGTGTTTCATAAATCCACATGGTATTGAGACATTTATCTTGGATTTTAGGATAATTATAAAAAGCGTTATAAACACCTAAACAATTTGGCCCTATGAATCTAATATTATATTTTCTCGCAAGTTCACATATTTTTTTAGAGAGATTTTTACCCTCAGTTCCGAACTCTCGAAATCCACCTGAAACAATTATAACATGTTTAACCCCTTTTTCTCCACATTCTTCAAATACAGTCAGAACTCTATTAGGCTTTAAAATAATAAAACCTAAATCTGGTACCTCTGGAAGATCTATTATTGTTTTATATGCCTTTAATCCTTGAATATTATCCAATCTAGGATGTATTGGATATATCTTATCTTTCGGAAATCCACCAAAGATAATATTTCGAAGCATCATAGCACCCATATTATCTAAAAAAGAATTTGAAGCCCCAAATACCGCAATACTCTCTGGATTCAAAAAGTGATGTAGAAAATGATGATGAATCCCATTTTTATTGATTTCAGTCATAATATATGAAAAATTAAAGGATTGTAGAAGAAAATTATAAAGTTAATTTGAAGTTTTTGATTAAATAGTTTCTTTTATCATATCTCTCTAATTAATTCAATTTCAGCAGAAAATCCTGGAATCATCCCTTCGTATTCAACTATTCCTTTTTCCTTTAATTTTTTTAATATTAATCTTACTCCTTCAAATTGGTCCTCACAAAGAATCTGTAATTCCTTATAATTGAGCTTACCGTCTTTTTCTTTAAGTTTTTCGACTATGAATTTCTCTTCTTCAGTCAGTTCTGTCATAATAGATCTTTTTTCAACATAGCATTAATATTTAATTGAAATTCAATTCTTTCCAGTTGAACCAAAACCTCCTAAACCACGCTCAGATTCAGATAATTCATCAGTTTCAACGAAAATATAGTCGTACATCTTTGATAAAATTAGTTGACAAATTCTGTCACCTTTTTTGAGCGTAAGCTTTTTATTAGATAGATTTACGACTATAGCCATCCATTCATTCCGAAATCCAGAATCGATAGTTCCCGGACTATTGACAATAGAGATTCCTTCCCATAAAGCTAGACCGCTTCTAGGAACTACTTTAAAATAATATCCTTTTGGGATAGCTGTTGAAAATCCTAATGGACACCCCACCCTTTCGAGTGAATTTAATGTATAAGTATCTGAATCTATTTCAATTAATTCTTTTTTATCGCCCTCATGTATTATTTTTTTAAAACTCATGATTCGAGCATCAATACCAGCATCCCCAGTTTTTGACGGTTTTGGGATAATAAGTTCTTTTCTTAATTTTTTTATTGGAATTGAAAGTGGTTCCTCATTATTCTTTCCGTTCATACTTCATCAATTTATAATATTTTCAGTTTTAAAAAACAATTTTTATTAAAGAATAGATATTTTGTTAAACTAATTATAACAATATTTCCTACGGTGAAAAATTTGATTATAATTGATAGATATGATCCGAGAGTAGACAAAGAAGCATTAAAGGATATTTTTAAAGATTTTATAGAAAATAAGTCTTATTTCTTCTCCCATTGGGAAAAGTTTGAAGAGGAGTTGAATCGGAGGAGTCTTGACCTCCAATATCGTAATTCGATGGTTGTAGCAAAATTAGATGGTCAAATCGTAGGTTTCGGAACTTATACTTTATTTCGAGATTATCTAGGTAATGATAGAGTTCTACTTCATCAAGTCTTAACAAAAAAAGATGATTCTTTTAAAAAAGGAATTGAAGAAAAGATTATTCGAGAGCTCCAATTATATATTAAGAGATCCCTGAAAATTGATAAAGTTTACTTTATTTGTCCAGACGATGATGGGGCTTTAAGAAGCTTATTTTTAAAATTAGGAATAAAGAAATCAAAATACATCTGGTATGAAAACGAAATATAGCTAAGAGATTAATCCTTTCTAATATATTATAAATACCGTGAGTATATCTATGGAAAGTCATAAAGACACTAAATCCCTTATTGAAAAAGCTAAAATATTAAGAAATCAAGAAAAATATGAAGAAGCATTAGAAATTTTGGATGAATTATATAAAAACAATCCTAACTCTGAAGAAGTTAAAAATAATTTAATTGAGACTTTATTCAATTATGGTGGGTATTTAAACGATGTTTATACCCAAGGATATGAAAAGGCAAAACAATTATTTAAGAGAATAACTGAGTTGAGTTCTAATAATTATAGAGCTCATTATAATCTAGGCATAGCTTTTTTCAATCTAGGCCATATGGAAAATGCTAAAGAATCATTCGAAACTGCCTTAAGTATTAACCCCAATTATAAGTACTGTTTATACAATTTAGGTTTGATTTATGAAGAGATGGAATCATATGAAGAAGCTTTAGTCTACTATGAAAAAGCTTTAGATATTGATCCCACTTTCTCTTACGCTTTAACTGCACATTCTCAAACAAGACGGAAGTTAGATGATCTAAAAAGATTTAAAATTAATTGAAATTAGGATTTGTATTCTAGTTTTTTATGATGTAAATTTCCTATGCAATGAATAACAAACTATAACGACTACTATAAAAATAATCCCCCCAATAATGTATTGTAATACACGTGGATCGGATAGTAAATCTCCAATAAGGTTGGACTGAAACATAATAACCCTTTCTTGAATTTATTAAATTCTTAATATAATTCGTGATATTTAAAATTATACCATTAATTTTATTTAAACTCAATTATTTGAAATTAAGCTTTAAAAGTGAGATTTTAAAAAAAGAAAAAAAATAAAATATTTTTTTTAGAATTTATCTTTCTAATTGGAAATTTACTTGAACTCTGACACGGTAAATAAGTTTTTATTGGACTCTTTTCTCTGAATTAGAGGAGTTTGTCAATATCTTCTTTTACCTTTACGTCAGATTCAACTATTTGAATGTTTCTAATTCCTCTTAGAGATTTTTTGGCTTCGTCATAAGCATTTTTTACTGCGTCAGCCCAATTTTTATCACTCGTTGCAACAAGTTGAATTGATTTATATACTGTCATTTTGAATTCACTTCCATTTTAATTTCTTTGTAAGATAATTTGTTATAGGTTAGTATTTAAACATTTCGCAGAATAACGATAAATCAAAAGAATTTTAATGTAATTAATTGAAACCTTAGAAAATTGTAAAATGAGATAATATAAAATAAAAAAAACTAAAAAAAGTTATATTAGACTTTTTTAAATAAATTTCTACGCATCAGGATTTTCTAAAATAGTTGCAACACCTTGTCCGCCACCAACACATGCGTTAGCAACACCATACTTAGCTTTCTTATCTTTTAAGATACGAGCAAGAGTACCTGGTAATCTAATCATTGTTGCTCCTAATGGATGCCCAATAGCAGTAGAGCCTCCCATGACATTAACCTTTTCTTCAGGAATGTTAAAGTGTTTCATACAGTTAAGAGCTACAATAGTAAAAGCTTCATTGATCTCCCAATAATCGATATCATCTGCTGTTAATCCTGCATAATCTAATGCTTTTTGAGTAGCGGGAACAGGGCCTCGTCCCA
Organism: Promethearchaeota archaeon; assembly: GCA_019058425.1. GTDB lineage: Archaea > Asgardarchaeota > Lokiarchaeia > Sigyniarchaeales > SOKP01 > Loki-b32. The sequence continues at coordinate 8,215 of JAHPYZ010000072.1, read as the reverse complement.
TAACTGATGGATCTACTGCAGCCCACCCTATAGATACAATTTTCGCTAATGGCTCAATACCTCTCTTTTTCGCTTCTTCTGCTTCCATAATTAGACATGTAGTAGCTCCTGCATTAAGAGGTGAAGAATTACCAGGAGTAATAACACCATCCTTAGTTCCTTCGCGTTCCACATATCCCTGTCTACCACCATTTTTTTTTAGATAGAAAGGTTTAGCTAATCTCGGTAATTGAGCAACTCTTTCTAATGTAGATTTTCTTGCTGCCATATCTCTATCGACAACTAATGGTTCTTCAACATTTCCTTCAACATGACCTTCAATAGGAATGATTTCCCCCTTAAACCATCCTGCTTCTTGATTCTCAACTGTTAAATTATGTGATCTCACTCCAAATTTATCGAGATCTTCCTTTGTAAAAGCAGGTACTTCTTCCTCATAGAGTTTTTGGGCTGTTTGAATCATATTAATTGTAGTCATCAAATCATATTGAGGTCTATACCATTCGCTTTTCTTGTTAATCATTGTTAAGTTAGGGCGAATCCAATCATTTTGCATTGGAATTCTAGTCATATGTTCGACACCTCCAGCTAAACAGATTTTGCTATTACCTGTCATAATCTCCATAATTCCAACATGCATTCCAGAACCAGCAGAACCACATTGACGATCCACGAACATTGCAGGAACATGCGCAGGAAAATTTGCTAAGAATAAAGGTAACCTTCCTCCATATGTCCAGGCTTCATATACACCCATAGCACTACCTACAGTAAACTCCTCAATTTCTTCTTTTTTTATTCCCTTATCCGCAAGTTTGCCATCAAAAAATTGCATTATGAGTTTAGCTAAGAGTTCATCTCCACGAATCTCGCCAAAAACGTCTCTTTCTGGTTGTTTTGGTCTAGAACGTGAAAATGCTGTTCGAGCATAATCAACCATCCATACTTCCTTTAATTCCATTTCTTATATCACCAATTTTATGACTAATTTAGTACTTTTTAATCAAATAAAAATTCAATAATACTAATTGGAAGTTTAAAAAAATATTAAACTTTTTGATAAATGAGTGTTGTATATTTTTAATCTGAAACTTATCTTTTCTAAAAATTGTTAATGCTATTAAGATACTATTAGAATTATTTTTATGCATAGAAGATTTAAATTAAATATGCCTAAAATCTCAATAATAGCTGGAAGCACATCGGATGAAGAAGTCTACAAGAAAGCTGAAAGAGTATTTAAAGAGAATCAAATAGATTATGACCTTAAAATCATTTCTGCACATCGGAATCCAAAGGAATTAGATGATTATATTAATAAATGTGATTCTTTAATATATATTGCTGTGGCAGGGCTTTCTGCTGCTTTACCCGGTGTGATTGCATCTAAGACTAGTAAACCCGTTATAGGAGTACCAGTAAGCGCAAAGCTAAATGGCTTAGATGCTTTATTGTCAATAGTTCAAATGCCTCCAGGAGTTCCTGTTGCTTGTGTTGGTATTGATAGGGGGGAAAATGCGGCATATTTAGCGATTAGGATTTTAGATCTTTTAAAATAATGGAGATAGAGTGATAAGCTTGACAGAGGATTTAATTGAATTGGGAAAAAAGAATGCTGCCATAAAAGCTGTTGAAGAAAATGTAAGCAAGAACATGATCATTGGGATAGGTAGTGGATCAACTATTGTGTATGCTGTAAAAAGACTCGGTGAAATTAACAAAGAAAAGGATTTAAATTTGAAGTGTATTCCAAGCTCATTTCAATCTTATCAATTAATAATACAGAATGGATTGGAATTGGTTTCTTTAGAGCAGTATCCTGAAATTGATGTAGATATTGACGGTGCGGATGAGATAGATAAAGATCTTAATTTAATTAAAGGTGGAGGAGGTTGTTTGGTACAAGAAAAGATTATTGCTTCAAATTCAAGAAATCTTTTTATCATAGCAGATTTTAGGAAAAATTCTCAAAAATTAGGGATGAATTGGAAACGAGGAGTTCCCATCGAGGTAATTCCTATGGCTTATTTTCCAATCATGGAGAAATTAAAAAAATTAGGTGGAAATCCTAAACTTAGAATGGCTCAGTCAAAGAGTGGCCCACTAATTACAGATAATGGGAATTTTATTATAGATACAGATTTTGGCGAGATTGACAATCCCAAAGATTTAGAAAACAAAATCTTGTCGATTCCTGGAGTAGTAGATACTGGTTTATTTATAGGAATGACCAATAAAGCTTATATAGGGAATCGTGATGGTGAGGTGTTAATATTAGGAAAAGATTAAAATAGAAACTCTATTTCTTTTAGTATCTAATTATTCATCTTGTTGTTCAAACATCAGAGATTCTCCACAATGCGGACAAAATTTTTTTGGAGTAGTAATTCTTTGCCCACAGAATGGACAAAAAAATTGTCCCAGTTGAGATAATGGTTCAGGAGTAGTATATGACTCTTCTTCTGGTCCTTCAAAAGATGGGCGATAGTAATATTCTTGATAACTTGGCTGTACTGGAGAAACTCTTGGATATTTTTTCCTTCTTGCGTAGTATATAATTATACCCACGACTACGACTAAAGCTATTACTGAAACAACTATTATTATAATAAGCGAAAGATCCATAGGTGGTTCAGAAATATTTATAATAACAATAAATTCATCGAAACCTCCTTCACTGTCGTAAACAGTGACAAGAATAATTCCTAAATATCCTTCATTAGTATTAGTATTAAAACCCGTTGCTGTTGATATCGATTTAGTCCCTGAAATTGAGCTATAATCCATTGTACTCGGTATTATAAAAGTTCCTTCGTGCACATCTAATAATGACTGGTAAGTCAACTCTGCTACTTCAGAAGTCCGTGGATTAATAATAACTATATAATTATCCTCAGTTACAGAACAGATTAATAAGTTTACAAATACTCTCATATTAGAATTATCATCTTCATAATTGACTGTATCTCTTACATTTACAGCAAAATTAATGGTATCTCCTTGAGTTACTCCATAAATATATGACCCATCGTCGGATTCAGTCTCATCAAAATATATATTCGTATAACCAGCTAAAGTAAAAGTAGAACTATCTTTTACTATTTCAGGTGGATTATTAGCTATTCTAAAAGTATATCTCGGAGAATTTGGATTAGTATAATTTGAATTTTTTGGAATAGTATAATAGATTGCAAATCCAGAGGGATCTGATGAATCAGGATCAAAGTTATTCCTATAATCATTATTCGGTATAGAGTAATTAAATGTCAGAGTTTTATTCACAGATGCTTTACTATTATAGATTGAATAGGAGTATATTGACAGATATCCCTCGAAATTACCATAAGTTGGTTTATCCATCTCAACAATCAAATTTGTAGAATTTCCAATCGCTCTTGTCATTGAAGGAAAATTACCAGGTAGATCACTAGTTAGATTACCAATTATTGGAATTTTGTTTTGATTGAAATAGAGAATTTTTGAGGTTTTAACATAATTTTTTGAACCAATTGTTAGATTGACTTCAATGTTAAATGGTATATAACTAGGATAAGGTAAATTATATGAATTATTGAAATAAATCCCCTTATCTGAATAGGTTGTGTTTAATTTGATTAATTTTGAGTAAGAACTCCCATTAATAATAACATCTAATGATGTTGTTGTAATTGGAAAATGTGATGATTGATTTGTTAAATAAATTGTTAAATCAATTAATGGATTTGAAACACGATCTGCATTTAAATCAATATTAATGGCTACATCTTCTGTAGGTAAGAAAAAATCAATAATATTTTTTAATAGACAAGAATGATCCTGAGAATAGGTTGTTGAATCATATTTGTTATAAATCCAGTGTAAATCTCCAAAAGCCAAAAAGTTACCTTTGTTATCCGATGTTCCGTTAAACATGGCAGCTACAGTTTTATTATCGACAGATGCAATATCTTCTGAATTGTCAGCTATCGAAAAACTATTACCATAGAGCCAATAGAATTTATCTACATCTTTGAAAATTCTAGAATTATCAAGATTAGTTATGCTTTGAGAATTTACGTTTATACTTGTTCCTTCCCAATTGTCATCCATCACATTTTCTTCATTAATTTGAATATTTACTCCCATTCTCGAAAATAAATAATTAATATTTTCTACAACCATATCTTGATATCTAGTACCTAAAAATAACACATTTCCTCCATTGTTAAAATAATTTACTAAATTATTTATTTCTAGAGGACTATATGGGAGTATAGGGGCCTGTAAAAATACAATATCATATTGTGCTAACCTTTCTTCTGTTAATATTGAATTGTTTAAATCCTTATTATAGTTGGGAGTCCAATATTCCATATTATAGTCAATTGAAATATTTAAATCAGAGAGATCTTCCATAGCTTCATAAAAACCAATTTGATAAAATGAAGAAAATGGTTCGGGAAACCAATCATTTAACCCGTGATATGATTCCATTAAGATCTTATACTCTGGTAATCGAATTTCCAAATCTATATTTGCGCTATCATAATTTTCTCCCCCAACTGTAAGATTAATTTGAAAGTTCCTTTCCCCTGGAAAAGCCTCTTTATTTATACGAATATCAAGTTCTACAAAATCTACTCCCGCTTCTGAGAATATAATAGTAGTTTTATCTAATGAGAGAGATACTCCTTGAATATCATTTGGAATTTCAATATCAATTGTTTTACTTTCCCCTGAAATTACAGTTAAATTAAATTTTTGATGATCTCCAGGAAAGTGTAATAAATCATATGGTTTAATAGGAAGATCATCAGGATATAACTTTACTGTGTTATTATAATCAGGAGAAATACTGTTTAAATAAAATAGAGAGCTAGTAACATTTATTATCCCCGCTCCAGATCTAAGAATTTCATTTTCATTTTGACTTTCAAGTTTTCTCGCACCTTCTAATAAAGCAATCCTAGCAGTTTCAGGAGTAATATTAGGATAAGCTTCTAATAAAATAGCTAATGCTCCAGCAACAATGGGACAAGACATACTCGTTCCGCTAAGAGGCATATAGTCTGCATTTCCAGGAAAATCGAAGTAATCCCCTTTATAACGATTTTCGTCTGAAATAATAGAATTTGGCGCTTCTGTGGAAATAATATTTACTCCAGGAGCAACCACATCAGGGTAACCTATGTAACCAAAACTAGGCCCCCAACTACTAAAAGAGGCTAATTCATTATTTCTATTAGTTGCCCCTACAGCAATGACATCAACACCAGATGCGGGCGTAGATCCTGAATAATACTCTGGACCATAATTTCCTGCTGATGATACAAAAATTACACCATATTCATTTTTGGCATTTGTAATTGCGTCTGTTATTGAATCAGTAATTATTGGATAGCCTCCTCCAAAACTCATTGAAATAATATCAGCCCCAGCCCCACCTTCATTTGTTGGTTTAGAAGCCCATTCAATAGCTCTTATGATATCTGCATTTTCCAGCCCACTTGAATTTCCCGCTCTAGCATTAATCAAAAGTGCACCAGGAGCGACACCACGGTATTTTCCAGAAGAAGATTCTCCATCTCCTGCAATGATTCCAGCTACATGAGTACCATGTCCGACATCATCATTAAAATTTGAGTAACTTTCATTTAATACAAAATTACTATTATTAACAATAGTTAAATCGGGATGAGGATAAATTCCAGTATCAATTACAGCTACTTTCACACCTGATCCATCATATGGTAAATTTTCTGCTCCAATAGCAGAAAGCCTCCAATTTGAATAATCATTTTCATCTAATACGCTGGGGTGTAGATCATCTTCAGGAAGATATGGATATTGAAAAACTCTCGATTTGTAGACTTTAGTTATTGCAATATTATTTTCAATTACATTTTCTTCTTTAATTAACAGATAAGGATTGATTTTTAAGTAGGTTCCAGCAATAATATCGTAATTAGTTATTAAATCATAATCATAGAAAATTGAATCTAAGATATTAATTCTCTCTTCCTTATGTATGGAGTTTTCAAAATGTATAATGATACTAATCTCTTTTAGATTATTATCTTGAACTAATGTGATATTAGCTAAGTATTCTTTAAGGTACCTATCAAATTTAGAATTTTTTTCCTCTGAATAATCCTCTAGCTCGATATCATCAGTAATAATATGGGGATTAAAAGAACTTAGAGATGAACCTATCTTATATGTGTTAATATCATTGAGATCATAAAGAGCTGGACCATTTAATTGAAAACCAATAATGGGAATAATGAAATATATGACAAAAATGCAAGTTGGAATTAAGATATTTAGGGTTTTTTTTATCTTCCTCATATTAGTTTTATCAAATAAGAACAGCTATTTAAACCTAAAGATTTTAACCTAAAATGTTTTTAAAAATTATGAATTATATCTTCTTACGTAGAAAATTCTAAAATAATGTAATTTTATGACTAAATATAGCTTTAAAGTTCTTTTGTTAGGTGCTCCTGCTGTAGGGAAAACCAGTATATTATATAGGTTTGTAAAAAACCAATTCTCTCACGATTATATAACCACAATTGGCATTAATTATTTAACCAAAGAAATAAGCATGGAAAAAAAAGATTTTGCCAAACTTGTTATCTGGGATATAGCTGGTCAGAAAAAATTTGAATTTCTCCATAAACAATATTATGAAGGAACTCAAGGCGCTCTTTTAATCTTTGATCTTACCCAGATTAAAACTTATGAAGCGCTTGAAGCTTGGGTTTCAGAATTGTCCTCAATCTTACAACAAAAAATTCCTATTATTATAATAGGAAATAAATTGGACTTAATAGAAGAAGTTGGTCGCTCGGTTGATATTGAAGTAGTAAGAAAATTCGCAGAAAATAATGATAGCATATACATAGAAACTTCTGCTAAAACTGGTGAAAATGTTGAAGATGCTTTCACAGAATTAACACGTAGGATGATTATACGTGCTAATGAGAGAATAAAAGACAAGTGAAATAAACATAATAAAGAGAACTCTAAACATTTATATTGATTAAATCTTGTAATCAATTAAGAAGGTGAGATTAATATGGTAAAATATATTCATTGTGAAAAATGTAAGAAAGTAATTAATACTGAACCATGGATAGGTGAAGTACATACATATAACGGATTGTGTCCTTCTTGCGTTGAAATAGAACAAGAAGAGCCCTTAGGTGACGAAAAATTGGAAATTGAGTCAGAAAAACAGATGATAGAGGACATTACTAATATTGAGCATACAGAAAAAATAATGGAAGTTGATGAAAGTACTCAATCTTCGCAAATAGAAATTGAGAAAAAAATTCTCTCAAATTTAGAACAGAGAGTTAATGATGTATTATCTGGTGGGGGTTCAATTGATGTACTAATTAAGGAAATTAAACTGGGACTTGTAGATAAAGCTAGAGATAGGATTGAAAAGACTTTCCAAAGTTTTGATGTGAATAAAATTGACGCTCAAAAGACTGTTGATTATGTTGAAAAGACTTTTGAATATTTAAGTGAGTACAAAGACTATATGGATAATGTTATCATAAAAATACGGACTAAACCAAAAATGAATGTAAAAACCGCTATAGAGAAAGTCTATAAAGATATAATGTCAGAAATACCTAAAGGTGTTGCAAAAGATGTAATCGATAATAAGAAAACAATGTTAAAAATCGTTAATGGCAAGGCCTTAAAATGGTATAGTATTCACTCAGACACCAATGATGTGATGGATATTACTAAAAAAATGGTTTTACACCCATTTAATGAAATTCAAAAAAAACTTAGCACTCTTCCTTTCTACTCTCCGAAATAAATAGAAAATATGAATCTTGATATAATTTCTTACTTTCTTGAATAATCATTTTACTGGAAAGGTAAATTCAGAGTCTGAATTCAAGGAAATATTAGTAAAATTTTAGATAAAGTTTATAATCTCTCATAAGAATAATGAGTATTGCATATTGAAAATCCTAATTTCTTGTATGTATGGACTGCAGGAACATTAGCCACCCTTACCATTATAAAACATTGGTTTTTTTCTCGAAATAATTCTTTTAAGGTTGATGAGACTAGTGAACTTGCATAACCTCGGTTCCAGTAATCTGGATGAGTCCCTACGAGAAAGATATATCCTACACTTTCATATTTCCATATTCCCGTCATACAAATCAAGTCTTTCTCTTTCAATATACCATACCAAGTATTATTT
>JAHPYZ010000132.1 GCA_019058425.1 Promethearchaeota archaeon | reverse complement strand
AAGGTTGCTTATCCCGGTAGAGAATAAGTATTAGATTTTTTCATCATTTCTGCATAATTTAATATTATTCACTTGGAAATGAATAATATTTCTGTCCATTTTTTTGAACTAGACGAATATACTGTCCTGAAATTAATTCTGATAGAATTATTTCATAATTTTTTTTTATGTACTTCTTTAAAGAGGATTGATTGATGTTCTCATTTAGGTTCTTTAATAGGGCTTCTGTAGTGTACGCATTCTTCGCATTTATCTTAAAAAAATTGAATATCTCCTTCTTCGAAGTGGTAAAAACCTCTTCAGTGCTTTTCTTAAAAGATATTTTACCTTTAATAAAGAGATAAATTAACACGAAAATTATAAGCGCTAAAATGTATGATAAAATTTGATATAATAGCTCATTATAAATTATCCCTATCATGAGAAGAATGAAATCTATGATGCCAAGAGTGATGGAAAAGATTGCATATCCTATATCCCATTCAGTATATTCTCTCCTACTACGTGTGTATTCACCAGATATTTATCATCACCTTTAATGATTAAATATGCTTTAGATTTTGAATTAGTTGTTAAAATCTTTCTTATTAAATTTCATGACAAACATAAAATTTTGAATATTTAAGTATTTAGGTCGTAAATAATTATTGTTATTAATTTAAAACTATACGGAGAATTGTGATAATTAACTCATATTAGGTGAAAGAATATCTTAAATTGCTTTTACCGTATCAATAATTTTTTATATCATAAACCATGATGGTAGAGAAAAATGAGTTTATATGAAAGTGGCTATTTTCTTGAAGGACGTAACGCAATTACGTCTGGCAAGTATTATGGGACCATCTCTCTTATTAATAATACATTGGTATTTTTTGGAAAGGATGATCGCCAAGTTAAGATTTTATTAGACTCTATTAAAGCAATTGAGTCAAGAAAGAGCTTAGTACATATCACACAAAAAGATGATAAAATGTGGACATTTTTGATTTCTCCAAAGAGTAGCAATTTAACATTTAATCAAATCTCAGAATGCAGAAGTAAAGCACACAGCATGGGAAATCTGCTAAAATACTTGATTAATGAATTAAAACAAAAATAGATAATAAGAAATTTATAAAGGAAAGACTTTCTCGGCTTTCTTCTCCTCAAAATCGAGCTCTTGTAAATACATTCGAATTTCTCGAGTGGTAAGAAAACTTGGTTCCAACTTTTTTTCCATTTTTCGTGATTATCCAGAGTAAAATGGTAGAAAACTGAAAATTTTTTATATTTGATATGGATATAATAATCTTAAATTAATAATCTCATTTTTAAGTATAATAATTAGGATAAAGGTAGAGAATATGACAATTAATTATAGAGATATATGTAAGAATATATTTTCCGAGAAGGAGTTTATTGAGAATTCATTGTTGGGGATTGGTGTGCTACAAGATAATCGGATTATATATGTGAATAACACTATTTTAAAAAGTTTTGATTATTCCTTCGAAGAAATTCAGGCTAAGAATTTTTGGATGAAAATTATTCATCCTGATGATTTAGATATTGTAAAAAAACAAATTGACACTAAATTAAAAAATAAAGAAACAAGTACAACTAGATATAAATGTCGAGCATTGATGAAATCAGGAGATTTCAAATGGATTGAAATATTTTCAAAAACCTTTTATCATAATAATAGAATAGCTATTATTTTTACTATAATCGAAATATCTAAACCCACACCATTAATTGAACTATCCACAAATGATATAGCAAAACTAAATGTCGTAGAAGGATTATTAAGAAATTTTAATATTCCTTATAAGATCTTCAAACCTATAGACATGGATGAAGAACCAGACAGAAAGAAAGAATATATTGAAGAAATAAAGAAATCTTATGAAATGTTTGAAAGAGTGATTAACAATTTGTCAGATGTTACTGTTGAAATTAATATGGAAGGAACTTTTCTATTTTTATCACCCCAATCATTTAAGATTTTTGGATATCATCCTAAAGAACTCATCGGATTAAATGCATTTGATTTCGTACATCCAGATGATTTAAATTTAATAAGATTGAAAATGGCAAGAGCTGTTATTAAAGAAGATATTCTTTATGCGGAGTATAGAGCCTACCATAAGGATGGACATTATATTCCCGTCGCTACTAGAGGAGGTGTCTATAAAGAGAATGATGTTTTCAAATTTATTGGAGTTGTTCGAAGTATCGCTGAACGTAAAAAGTTAGAGGAAAAATTATTAGCGTCAAAAGCAAGATGTGAGGATTTAAGCAATGATTTAAAAACAAGAATTCGGAAAGATGGAGTTAAGATAAGAGAATTAAAGGAGAAATTCCATCATTTACTTGAAACATCTCCATATTCAATACTTTTGTTGAACTTTAAAGGAATGATACTTGAATGTAATACCTCCACCTCAAAGTTATTTAAATATGATATGAACGAATTGATTGGGAAGAATCTTCTTGAATTTATAGTTTTTCCTTCAAATTCACTCTCCAAACTAGAAAATGCATTCCGAAAATTAATAAAAAGCCAAAAAGCGGATTCCATTGAACTTCAGTGCTATACTAAAGAAGGAATACAAATCATGATTAAAATCTCAAGTACTTTAGTGAGATTATACAATGATATTTTAATACAACTCATCATTCAAGAGATATCAAAGGCGACTTGAGTAGGATTTGAAATTTATCTCATCAGAAAATACAATCATTAATACCCTCTATATTTTTTTATCTGAATTAAAGATTTTCAATATTAAAAGCTAACTTATTTTAAATTTAAATAATAAATTGTTTAAATAAGATGGGCCATGTTAACAAAAAATATTAGTGTGAGAATAAAGAAAAATCATGAAGTACCCTTTCATGAGACTTATGTCGCTATTCGTAAATCCAGCGAAAAATACATCTTCACCAAAAATTTATCAATTCGAAGAAAAACCAAAAGGTTGAGTTAAATTTTGATGAATGTGAAAGTTTGATGAATCTGCTCGTTCATTATGTTTTTGATGGAGCTTATGAATATTCTAAAGATAAGATGTTAATCTATAGAAAATAAAATCAAATAATAAAGAAAGGGAATTATTAAATGGTTTGAAGGTACGAATTAACTTCTAAATCTAAGATTAAATTATCAAATATAAGAATTAAACTTATTTTATTGCTTTTGATATTTTATCGTGATACTAATCAAAATAATTCTTTCTAAAATTAGAGGATTTAGATGGTTGATATAAAAAAATGGGAAGATGAAGAACATTGGGTGGAGATTGACCTTGATCTTTGCGTTGGAGCTGCTGAATGTGTAGACGTATGCCCTGTAGAAGTTTATGAGCTTGTCGATGGGAAAGTGGTTGCTGAAAATATTGGTGAGTGCACTGATTGTTTAGCTTGTCAAGATGTTTGTCCTACTAATGCTATATTAAATCATTCTGCTTGGTAATCTGTAATAATCAATAAGATTAATAAAATTTCTTTTAAAATTAGAAAAAAGAATAACCTTCAGATCAAGCAAGAGTAATTTATATATGAATAAATAAAAAATCTTTAAAGGAAAGACTTTCTCGGCTTCCTTCTAGTCAAAGTTGGTTTGAAATTTGAAAATATTTGGATACTTGGTAATAGGTGTCCAGAGAGCAGTCGACAAAAACGTCAGTGAAGGTCCAAAGATGTGTTGGTATAGTCTCGACTACCTTTCAATTTTTTAAAAGAAATAATCTATAAGACATAATAGACATGAGAATTTGTCAATACATTTTCTATATATTCACAATAAACTTTTGATTCTCGGATATTACTTTACCATGCTACAGTTTGAAATTTAGTAATACTTATAAAAAGCTTTTTGAGTTATTATATTTAAGAAAGGTAAGTGATGTAGATGAAAAGGTTACCGAATGAATCAATAAAAGAAGTACCCCAAGAACTATATCGCTTGATTTTGGAGAGTATAAATGAGATAGTTGGCATTGTAAATAAACAACTTATTATTGAGTTAGTAAATGTGCCCAGTGGTTTGAAAGTCTTAGGGTATAAGATTAACGAGATCATAGGAAAGAGCCCATTAGAGTTTATCCATCCTGATGATTATGAGAGAAGTATTAATGCGTTCAGTAAAGGTTTCATTGAAGGTAAGGGCAGATTAGAAGTCAGACTTCGGCATAGAAATGGGGATTATCTTTGGTTTGAATTGATGGGGAATACGTTCTTTGATATGAATGGCGAAAAAAAAAGGGTAATTACGGGTAGAGATATTACGAGTCGTAAAGAGGTAGAACAAGGGTTAAAAGACTCAGAAGAGCAATACCGTATTATTTCAGAAAATGCGAATGATTTAATTTCAATTCTTAACCATCAATTTCGGTATGAATATGTGAATAAGCAACCTCATTTAGAAATTTTAGGGTATTCTGAAGAAGATTTGATTGGGAGAACCCCCATAAGAATGATACATCCAGATGATTTCAATTCTTTTATGGAAAATTTCCAAGGGAGAACTGATTTAGATTCAAGAACTCAAGCATATAGGATAAAGCATAAGAATGGAAAGTGGGTTTGGTTAGAATTTCGGGGAAGGATAATCCACGATAATACAACTGGAATGGACAAGTATCTTTCAATTTCGAGAGATGTAACAATACAAAAAATTGCCTTAGATGAACTTAAAAAGAATGAAGGACTACTTAGAAAATTCATTGAAGAATCCCATGATGGTGTAGTTCTCACAGACGAAGAAGGAATAATTACTCATTGGAATCATAGTCAAGAAGATATTTTCGGATTGAAAAAAGAAGATGTAATTGGACGTCCTGTTTGGGATGTTTTATTTCAGACAATCCCGAATATTAAAAAAACTGAGGATATATATTATCAAACAAAAAGTGTAATACAAAAATCAGTTAAAATAGGAAATGCTTCATGGTTAAACAAACTGCAGGAAGTTGAGCTTGTGGATACTTATGGTTCCCAGAAATTTGTTCAACAATTACCGTTTCCGATAAAGACTCATCGAGGTTTAATGTTGGGGTGTATTTGTCGCGATATAACCGATCTTAAAGAGACGGAGAAGAAATTAATAGAATCTGAACGAAAATATCGCGAGGCGTTTACTCAAGTTAGTTTTTTTAAAGATTTATTTACTCATGACATTTCTAATATTATTAATGTGATCGGAGGCTATTCTGAGCTTAGTTCACTATATTTGCGAACTCCTGATATGCTCGAAAAATTGACAGAGAATATTAGTATAATTAAGGAACAAGTAGTTAAAGCAAAAAATTTAATCTATAATATCCATAAACTATCGATGCTAGAAGAGAGTATACAGAGGCTTCATTCTCTCAATCTCTGTGAATATTTAATCAATAGTATTAATTATATTAAAAAAAGCTATCGAGAAAGAGACATTGATATACAAATTAATTCTCCCGAAAAAAGCTACATGATTCAGGCGAATGATCTCTTATCAGATGTGTTTGATATTCTTTTTGTAAATGCAATAACTTATTGTGACCATACTATTGTACAAATTACTATTAGAATTTCTAGAATACAAAAAGGGGGTTTATTTTATACTAAAATGGAATTTATTGATAATGCTAGGGGTATCTCTAATGAGAGAAAGAAACGAATCTTTCAAAAGCATGCAAAAAAAGATGAATCTAGTAAGGGAATGGGTATTGGGTTAACATTGGTCAAGACTATTCTTGATACCTATAATGGACGTATTAGGGTAGAGGATAGAGT
>JAHPYZ010000131.1 GCA_019058425.1 Promethearchaeota archaeon | reverse complement strand
TCTTAAATTCTACCTCTTATTAAAGATCCTTCTATTTCATTTAGTACCTCTTTTTATGATGTTTTAACAAAAATCGGCAATTTTAAAAAAAATAATATTCCGATTTTTCCCATCCTTGACAGTTTAACAGATTCAAGTAAAGGAACAAGGCAAGCTGCGATAAAAATCCTTTTAAAATATTTCGAAGAAGAACCAGATTTGTTAGATATTGACAATATAATTAATAAAATAGATCCAAATAATTTTGAGATACTTTATAGTGTCACTTCTTTACTTGGAAAACTATGGAAACATAATCCGCAAAAAATATTAGAGACTTTTTTAATATTTATAAAATTTGAAAATAATCCATTAAAAGAAAAAATTTTGGAGATTTTAATAGAAAATTATAATAGTACACCAGATTTAATAATTCAAAATTTAATAAAAATTCCAGATGTTTCAAAATATATTACAAAGGGAATTATATCACAAACACTAATTGAGATTGGTAAAAGAGATCCAAAATATATAATTCCAATTTTACTAAATTATTTAATCAATGAAAATGATGATATAAGATTAAACGCTCTTAATTCTATAGATGGTTTGATAGAAGAGTTCATTGATTACGTTGATGTAAAACCTATCCTAATACTATTACAAAAGGATAAAAATAAACAAGCAAAGAAAATAGCATCAAATATCCTTTCAAAAATGGCACAAAAGGATTCATCTTTAATGAAACCTTTTATGTCCGAATTTTTACAAATAATAATTAAACAAGAATTATCTACAAAGATTGTTTTTTCTAAATCTTTATTAGAAATTGCAAAAGAATCACCTGATATTATCCCAGTTCAAGAAATTCTAAATTTTCTAAACGACCAAGATTCATTTATTCGTGAAACAAGTGTAAAAATTCTAGGTTTTATTGGATATAATCTTCCATTATCAACTGTTGATATTTTGATAAATAGAGCATTAACCGATGATGAATGGATAGTTAGAGACGCAGCAGTTTCAAGTTTGGGTAAAATTATAAATCATGTCGAAGATAAGGAAAAAATCATTGAAAAACTTATTTCTTTATTAAATGACGAGCAAAATTGGGTTCGTAGGTCTGTTTTGAATATGCTCTCTAATATTAGAGAGGTGAAAGATTCTCATATTCCATTTGATAATCTTATAAATAACTTAAAAAGTACTGATTCTAAAGTTAGAGAAGCTTCAGCGGGATTAATCCATATTTATAGCAATCAAATTGAACAAATTTTTGATGAAATTGCAATTCTCTTGGAAGATGAAACAAAAGAAGTTAGAACAAGAAGTATAAACAGTTTTGTAGAGATCATACAAAAAATAGGAATTAACAAGATATTAAATAAATTATTACAAAATTTGAGTGGTGAGGGTTCTTTAGAAATGCAACGTTCAATATCCTTAATTTTGAGTCGAACAGTGAAGTATGAAGATGAAAAAATAAAGAAAAGAGTGATTTCATTATTAAAAATAAGATGTGAAATGAGTCAAGATCCTATTATTTGTGCAACCCTACAGCAACTTAAAGAAAGTTAAGCTATTAATTAGATTAAAGACAATTCAGTAAATCCAGCGTCATGTTACTCTTTTAACAAATAATTATTTACCTAATAATAAAAGTCAAATCGTTAATAGGATAGATTAAAAATCTACAATTATAATTAGGTATATTGAAAAAATGTGATGTGATTTTATATGACAATACCTTTATCTAGTCCTAGTCAACCGATTAATAAAGTTCAACGTTTTGAAGATTTTTATCGGTCATTTCAAGAAACACCAGGGGTTTATAAGTATAAAGATCAAATTAATGAAATTTACGCTAAAGGGGAGAATACTTTAGTTGTTCTATTTGAAGATTTATTAGCTAGTGATCCTGATATTGCAGAAATGCTAAAGAAAGATCCTGAAGATTTACTAGAAGACGCTGTGGAGGCATTTAAGAATTTATTAAAATTTCAGGGAACACAATTGAATCACCCAGATTATTTTGTGAGAATAACTACAAAGGATAAAATGAGCCCATTGCTAATTCCTTTAAGAGGCTTGAGAGCAAAGCATATTAGCTCACTAGTTTGGTCGAAAGGCATTTTAGTCAGATGTTCTACTATTAGACCAAAATTAGAAAAAGCTACTTTCATTTGTCATCTATGTGGAGCTCAAATTGATATAGATCAATTAACTTCAAGAATAAGATGGCCTAAATTCTGTACAAATAAACGATGTAAAGCGAAAGCTCAGACTGATTTTAGACTTATATCAAAACATTCAGAATTTATCGATTGGCAGAATATTATGATTCAGGAAATTCCGGAAGATTTACCTCCTGGAAGAATTCCTAGATCAGTCCAAGGAATTTTGACATATAATCTAGTTGATACTGTAAAACCAGGAGATAGAGTACAGTTTACAGGAATTTTTAAATCTGTATTGGCTCAATCAATTAAAAGTAATAATTCTACGTTGTTTAAGACTTATTTTGACACCAATTTTATAGATCCAGAAGATAAAGCAGAAGATGCAATCGATCTGACTAAAGAAGACAAGAAAAAAATTGAAGAACTATCAAAAGAACCATTTATTCAAAAAAAAATCGCAAGATCAATCGCTCCGGATATATATGGGAGAGATGATCTAAAACTAGCTTCAGCTTTAACCTTATTTGCAGGAACAAGGAAGAAGAAACCAGGTGGTGGCTATAAAAGGGGTGATATTCATATCCTCTTTGTCGGAGATCCTGGAACTGGGAAATCAGAAATCTTGAAAAGTGCTATAGAAGTATCACCACGAGGATTATACACTTCTGGAAAAGGTTCATCAGCGGTAGGTCTAACAGCTGCAGTAATTAAAGATACTGATACGGGACAAATGAACCTTGAAGCTGGAGTAGTTGTTTTAGCAAATGGAGGTGTCGCAGCAATAGATGAATTTGATAAAATGGACGCTGCCGATAGATCTGCACTTCATGAAGCTATGGAACAACAAACTGTAAGTATAGCTAAAGCGGGGATTGTCGCTACATTGAAAGCACAAACTGCAATCATTGCAGCAGCTAATCCTTATTCTGGAAGATATGATAGATATAAAACACCAACTCAAAATATTCGACTACCACCTTCTCTGTTATCTCGTTTTGACTTAATTTTTATAGTCGTTGATAAACCTAATCCCGCAGATGATGCTCAAATGGCTGAATTTATTTTAAAAAATTCTATGCTAACATCAGAAGAAACACTTGAAGAAAGCAATAGTTCTGTTGCACCAATCTCAAGAGATCTTTTAAAAAAATATATCAAGCATGCTAGAAGAACTTGTAATCCTGTCTTATCTGATGAAGCTAAAGAAAGAATAAAAGAATTCTACCTTGAATTAAGAGGCCAATATGATAGTGAAGATGCTATAATATCAATTTTAGCTAGAAATTTAGATGCTTTAGTCAGACTTAGTGAAGCTTATGCTAAAATGGCGTTAAGAAATAAAGTTCTTATGGAAGATGTAGATGATATTATTAAATTATTCAAGAGATATCTAAAAGATACAGGCTATGATGAAACAACTGGTAAAATTGATATGGATAGAATTTTTGTCGGCCAATCTAGAACTAATCTAAATAAATTAGAAACTATTCTGGACAAATTAAAAGAAATCTTTGAAGAAAATAATTGGAGAGCACTTGAAAAATCTAATGTTATCCAGATTTTAGATTTAGAAGAGAACTTAGATAAAAAATTCATAGAGAACGCGTTAGATGAGTTGATTAAAGAAGGAACCCTCTACGAACCAAAAAGTAACCAAATTAAATTTACAAATAAAATAGAATAATAAATTCTTACATATTTAGTTTAAAATATGTATTTTTTTTAATAGAACACTTTTAATGCTTCTTTCGAGATAATCTTAAATGCGGATTCTACATTTTCTCCTGTTTTTGCAGATGTATGGATAATAGAAATAGCGGTTGTTCTCTTTTCTAAAGAATTAATCTCTGTTTCACTCAATTCAAATCCTAAATCATTCTTATTTGCGAGCAAAATAATTGGAGCATATTTACAGTATTGTTTTACATCAAGGATCCAAAATTTTTCAATTTGATCAAATGTGTTCCTGCGTGTTAAATCCCCTACAATAATAATCCCCTTAGCCCCTGCATAATAAGATGGTCTCATACTTATCCAACGCTCTTGCCCAGCGATATCCCAAAGCTGTAACTTTATATCGATATCATTTTCTAATTTTATATATTTAGTAAAAATATTTGTTCCTATACTTGAACGATAGTCTTTAGAAAATTGCCCTGTAATAAATTTTTTAACTAAACTGGTTTTACCGACAGCAGGTTCTCCAATCACAATGATTTTAAGCGTGTATTTAATGGTCTTGTTCATATATGATTAATTCTATGAAGAAACTTTTTTAAGTTTATATGTAAATAATAAACTAATTAAATTCAAAATCTTTAAAAAAGAAAGATAAGGAGAAATTATTATGACTACAGGAATAGTATACGACGATATATATCTAGCACATGATATTGGAACTCAATTACAGCATGTGGAGAGCCATGAACGGTTAATTTCAATAATGAATTTTTTAAAAGAACAACATTTACTTGAAGATCCAAGCTTTAAAATCATTAAACCAAGAAAAGCAACTTTAGATCAAATAATATACGTCCATCGAGAAAGATTAATTAAAGAGATTCAAGAGATTTGTGAATTAAGTGCTAAAACAAATCGTCTTCAAGCAATTGATACGGATACCGTAGCGTCCCCCAAAACCTATGAAGCATCATTATTCTCAGTTGGTGGAAACTTACAAGCCATAGATGAGATATTGAATGAAAATGTAAAAAATGCTTTTGCCCTAGTAAGACCTCCGGGACACCATTCTAATTCACATAAATTTGCTGGATTTTGCATATTCAATAATATTGCTGTTGCAGCAGAATATCTTTTTAGAGAAAAAGGAGTAAGAAAACTGGTTATTATAGACTGGGATTGTCACCATGGTAATGGTACCCAAGATATATTTTATCAAGGTTCTAAATCAGATTCAGGTGAATTAGTAATGTTTAATTCACATCAATATGGTTACTTTTATCCGGGAACAGGAAATTATAATGAAATTGGTATAGGGAAAGGAGAAGGAAAAATAATTAATTACCCAATGCCTGCAGGTTCAGCCGACGATGTTATACCTCTTTTTTTCGATCAAATAATTGCTCCTATATGTGATGAGTTTAAACCGGAATTTATTTTAATTTCTGCAGGTTTTGATACTCATTGGACAGACCAGTTGACAAACATGGGTTGGACATATCAAGCACCTGCAAACTATCTAAAAAAAATTAAAACAATCGCACAAAAATATGCCAATGATAGAATTCTTATAACGTTAGAGGGAGGTTATGAATTAGATAAACAAGCTCGCGCTGTTTTTAATTGTCTAAAAGTCCTTAACGATGAAGATGATCGTATAATACAAGAAGAACCTAGATCTTCTAGAGTTGAATTACTAGATTATTTCAATTACAAATTAATTCCCGCACTGAAAGAAAAACTAAAACCATATTGGGAATGTTTTTAAGAAGTTACTTACAAAACACTTTTATATTTACATTTATGCTATTATTATAATTACACTAAATATTGTATAATAAAAATTTAGATAATAAAAATCATAAAGTTATTATTATGTCAGACGAATATGAGAGAAATGATAACGATAAGGAAAAAGAAAAAAAACCATTTTCAACACCTTCAATGCCCCCACCTTCAGTAACCCCCCTAACACCCCCTCCTTCAATGCCTCCACCTACTGTTACAC
>JAHPYZ010000071.1 GCA_019058425.1 Promethearchaeota archaeon | reverse complement strand
ATTGGGTTCAGAAGATTGTCTTTATCTTAATATCTGGCGTCCTAAAACTCCAGAGATAAATTTACCGGTGTATTTATATATCCATGGAGGAGGAAATTCAATTGGTTCATCTGCGGAGATTTCCTATTACGGTAACGCGATTGTTGAGAAATCTAATTTATTGTATATCTCAGTTAATTACCGTCTTGGAGCAATGGGTTGGTTTAAACATCCTGCAGTAACAAGTACTGGTTCTCCTGAAGATAAAAGCGGGAACTTTGGTACTCTTGATCTGATCAAAGCTCTGAAATGGGTAAAAGATAACATAGAAGCATTTGGAGGGGATCCCAATAATGTTACAATTGCAGGGGAATCAGGTGGTGCCTTTAATGTTCTCTCACTCCTCATCTCTCCTCATGCAAAAGGACTCTTCCATCATGCTATAGTTGAAAGTGGATTATCTCTTATGGGGAGTACTAATACTGCAGAAACCCAAAGTAACGATCTTCTTATCAATCTCCTCATTAAGGATCGAAAAGCAAAGAATCAAGTAGAGCCTAAGCAAATTAGAGATAAAATGTCGGAAAAAGAGGTTGATGAGTATCTTCGTTCAAAATCTGCATTTAAAATTTTAAAATGTATACCTAAAATGGATTTTGGAATGGCTGAATGGCGAACTATTTTCACTGATGGTATTGTAATACCAAAAGAAGGATTTTCTGTGTTTTCAAGTGGCGAGTGGGCAAATAAAGTACCGATAATTATTGGTTGCACTAAGGATGAATTAAAGCTTTTTGGCAATTTTAGAAAAGACCCTCCCAAGAATACAAGAATATATGACTTAGTTTGGGGTTATCGATCCCTACTGTGGCGTGTGAGTGGTCTTGATTCCTTAGTATCTAAGATGTATTCAAAGACTAATTTACCCATTTATGCTTACCGATTTGATTGGGGAAGCCCCGATAATGATGGTGTGAGTGTTCTACCTAAAGTGATGGGACGAAACTTGGGTGCTCATCATTTTGCAGAAATTCCTTTCTTTTTAGGGATGGGTAAAAGCGATATTTCTGTACTGATTGGAAACACACACACTAAGCGTAATCAACCTGGCCGGGAAAGATTAAAAGAGTTGTGTATGAATTATCTGGGCAATTTTGCAAGAACTGGAAACCCAAACGGAGAAGGTTTACCTTATTGGTATCCTTGGGATGATACAAAAGGAAAAGACAAAATTCTTATCCTTGATGCTACTTTTGATGATTTAAGGATTTCCTATTTAAATGATATACTTACAGTGAAGAGTGTTATTGAACTCGTTAATTTTGAGCTCGAAGAACCTGAATTAGGAAGGATCCTATCCTATCTTGATGAAATAATACCATTTGGAATTAACGAACCTGAACTATAAAAAAAAGTTACAAAAAATAAAAATTAAATTTTAAAGAATTTTTAATATCTTTCTTTTAACCTGGTGTAAATTCTTTTCTTAAAAATTCTTTTTCTTCCTCGTTTTCATACAAATCAAAGTATTCCCAAATTTTTAGAGCAAAATCTGTGAATGCATGTCCCTTAGCAGTGATAATATTCCCATCTTGAACTACTCTTGCTTCTACATATGTGTCTCTTGGAAAAGGATCTACCAAATTTTCTTCTTTATATTTTTCAGGAGTTCTAGTTGTTGTATATTTTTTACCACTTAATATACCGCTTTTTGCAAGATATTCAGGTCCTGCACAAATAGCTGCTACTAATTTTTTTTCTTCATTTAATTCTTTAATCAATTTTTCAAGTTCTGGTTTATGAATTCTTGTACCTCCGCCGGGAATTATTAATCCTGCAACGTCCTTTATTCCATCGATTTCTGAAACTGTTTTATCTGGATTAATTTTTAGTCCTCCAGAGCTATATACAGGCGTCTTTTCATACGCTATATAAGTTACTTTATAATTTTCCTCTTCGTTTAATACCGAGCAAGTAAGGATCGTTTCAAAATCAGCAAATCCATCATATAAAAAACATAATACTTCTTTCATAATCAATCAAAATTAACTTTTTATATAAATTAAAATATTTTTATCCTCTTTCAAATCAATTGAAATTTTTCCAAAAATCCTCAGACGGGTGGTTAACTTTCTTTTTAAAACGCATATCATGGTAACAGAAATCACAATATTCATAACCTTCCATTATAGTATGATTTCTCGTCAGAACAAACTTCGGATTAAAATTTTTTGTTCTTTCAAAATCTTGATGACACATTAGAGTATAACCAATTTTTGGTCTAAATTCTTTTAGATCTTCAGCCCATCTGCATCTTTTTACTTTATAAATCAATGTTCCTTTATCAATAATTTCAATAACAGCTTCTAAATCATACCATTTTTCTGAAAATTCTTTGAAATTTTTTACAAGATCTTGTAGATTGTCTATATATTTTTTAGGATCCCTTCTAGCCTGAGTTAATTTATTCACGAAATTCTGATAATATTTCATAGCTTCTTCATGAGTCATGATTACTTCTAATGATTTAATAAAAGAATATTCAAAATGGTTAAAAGAGTGAATGACATCAGTAATATCAACCTCAATTTCTTCATTAATTGATTTCGGTTGATATTTAGGGAAATTGAGTAAGGATAAAATTGCATTTATACTGTGATTTATTAATTGAGGGCTATTCTTGATTACTTTATAATCATTACTTATTGATATTTGATAATCTTCTCTATTTTCAAATAATGAATTTAAATGATCAATAATAATATTAAGAGAATTTGGCATTTTTTCTGATACATCTGATAAAAAAGCTTCAAGTCCAGTTAAAGACATATGGATTATATCCTTTATCTTAAATCTGATTTTGGCATTGTACTTACATGTAAAGTGTATCTTTTTCCTATTTTTCATATTATTCTCTCTGAAAAAATTCTTTTAACATTTACTGATATAAATTATCCTAACTCTCGGAATTCTTTTTCTGAAGGATGATTAATATCTTTATCTTTACGAGTATCATGATAGCAAAAATCACAATAGTCATCCCCCATCATTCTCGTTTTTGTCCGTGTGAGAATGAAATTAGGATTCAAATTTTTTGCTCCTTGGAAATCTGAATAGCACAACATAGCATAACACAGTTCTAAATCAAAATCCTTCAACGTTTCAGCCCACTCACACTTTTTTACTTTATAGAGTAATCTTTCTTCATCTAAAGGACCAGCAACACTTTCCTGCATTTGCCATGTCCCCAAATTATTTTTAAAGCGCTCCATGGATTCTTTAAATGAATTAACGTAATTATCTGGATTATTTCTAGAAAAAGAAATTTCATCCGTTAGTTTTTTAACATATTCGATTGTTTCTTCACGAGACATTACTTTTAATAATGGTATCGTAAAATAATATTCGAAATGGTTGAAAGCGCGTACAAGATCCAAAGCATCGATTTCAATTTCATCATCAATTGACACAGGATTATATTTATTATAATTTACAAGAGACAAAACATGATTCTTAGCTCCTTCCACCAATGCTGGATATTGATTTAGGATATCATAATCGGATTGAAAAGCAACATCATAATTTTCTATTTTTTCATAGAATTCTTTTAAATATTCAATTATGGTAGTAAAAGAATCGGGTATATCATCTTTTATCTTTTTCAAGAATAAATTAAGCCCGTTTAAACAGGGAGTAATAACATTACGTATCTTGTATTCAAGTTTAGCTTTCTCATTGTAAATCCCTATTGTATTTTTCATTTCTCATCGTTTTATTTTTTTTATTATGATTTCAAAACATTTACTCTATAAATAGATTAATATAGTGAACTTGTATTGAAGTGAAAACCAATAAAGAATTGTTTTTTAAAATAAGTTTGGAGGTAATTAGGAATTTTTTTCAGCTTCTTCCATTTCAGCTAAAAGTATCAACTTTTTCTCCTTCCACTCCTCTCTCATTTTTATATCACAAAAACAAGTGTGTATAGCTCGCTCTCCCTGTTGAAGATTATCTCTCGCTAAGTCATAATCACCAGTTTCTTTATAACATTTTGCTAAATTAATAAAAGTGTTATATGTAAACCAACCCAATGGGTCAATCTCTAGAGCTTTTTGAAGGATTTTAATAGCTTCTTCATATTCTTCGAATTCAGTTAAAGTTTCTCCATAAGAATCAAAATAATTACCATCATTAGGATCAAGTGTAATCAATAACTTTCCTGCTTCTATAGCTTCTTCCTTTTCACCACGATATAAATGCCAGTATAATTTATGATTTAATAGATGATGATCTTTTGGATTCTGTTCCCATAACTCATTGGCGATTTTCGAACCCTCATCGTATTTATTCATCTTTTTATATAGAAAGGTTTTGTGCGTTAGAAGCTTTGTTTTATGTTCTGGGAATAATTCTATATCCTCATCTACTAACTCTAATGCTTCATCGATCCTATCACTGTCATGTAAAATATTATATTTCATCCAGTGTAAATGAAGATCTTCTGGATCGAATTCAAGAGCAGTATCAATTGCCTCAAGAGCATCTTCATACTTTTCTAAATGCTTTAATACAAAACTCTTAAAATGATAGTATTTTGATTTATTTGTAGGGATATCCTCTAAATCAATTGCTTGGTCAATATCATGTAAAACTTCATCAATTTTTGTTTTCTTAGACTCTACTTGGTAAATTATTTTATATCCAAAAGTCAAAGCTCTTGTTATGAATGATATGGGATGATCAGGATAAATCTCCCGTAAATTATTACTGATTATAAGGGCTTTATCGAACTCAGCTAGTGTTAGATGACAATAAATCATAATATAATTAAATGGTATAAAAATTTCCTCATCTTTTTTATTCGGATAATTCTCAAACGTTTCTTTTAGATAATTAATAGCACTTCTATGTCTATTTGATATAGCTAAAACTAATGCTTTTAACAAAAGTAAATCGATATTATCAGGATCAGATTTAATTTTATTGTCTATCTTAACCAAGGCTTTATCAGAAGCCTTTTTCTTCATCAAAAGTTTCGAATCTTCAAACATTTTTTTAATTCTAGGCGAAGAAAAAAGAGATAACACCATTAATATTGAATAATCTATATAATATTTGAAATCTGCTTGTTCTACTAAATTAAAGTTGGGATTATATGCTTGAAATACTTCAGGAATATCTCTCCATGCAACTCCTTCTAATTTATCTAAGGTATCTACTAATTTTCTTTCAGTTTCTATTCGATAAGCTAAATAATTTATGTATTCCGGTAGAAACTTTCTAAGAGCACTCTTTAATTCAGAATTAAATAAAGATTCGCATACCTCATCTAAAATACAATTAATTATATGATCTAACCTCATTGAAGGAGTTTTGTTAGGAGAAGTTCCATACAGCTTATTCAAATAAGTAAGCGCAGTAACATGCTCCTCTGTTATCGCACTTAGTATTTTTTCTATTTTCTCATTTGCCTGAAAATAATAATGTTTGTCTTCATTGACTTCCAATTTGAAAAATTTCGTTTTATAAATATTTTTCTCTACAATTTGACGAATATTGAACTTCAATTCTAATAAATTAAGATCGTACTTTTTAGAAAAATCTTCAGGTGAAATGTAAAATGGATATTGATTTGGATGATTGATTGAGAGAAACAATAGGACTTTATTGAAATCTTCTTCGGAATCTAATGAACCTTTTAAATTCGTATATGGTAGTTTTAGAACATTGGTTAAAAATCGAAACTTAATGTCACCATCAGTTATATTATATTTTTCGAAAAATGTAATTGTTTTTTTTGTGATTTCCTCGATTCTTTTGCTTTCTTCATTCAAGATTGATTGTCTGTCTAAATCATATAGTTTGAGCATCCGAGAATATTCTGATTTACCTTTCTGAGTTATCCTGTACTCTTTATTCTCTTTCCTTATTACTTCTCCTTTCTGGAGCTCATTAAGATTTTTCGATAAACTAGACTGATTAATTCTTAAAGGTTCATCAATAAAATCACTCCATTTACAAAATGTATTGTTGTACACCATCCACAAAATCCAATGATCATAGTTTCTTTCATTTGTTATTGCTTTTGGAGGATAATTTAATTTTCTCTCTCCGTCTTTGGTTCTCGATAATAGATTATATCGTTCCGCACCTTTAGGAGTTATTCGGTATACCCCTCTTTCCACTTTTTCTATATGTTCATCTAGAATCAACGCTTTTAAGTAATAAGATAAAGTGGATTGCGGGATACTTACAGGTTCTTCCTTAAAATTAGACCATTCAACAACTTCATTATTTTTTAGCATCCAGAGGATAACATGTTCTAAGTTTGGACGCTCAATCCCCATAGTTCGAAAGATTTCTTCAGGCGGATAGTTAATTTCTTGAGTTCGACTCATAAAATTCACACTATAGTCCTATAATTAATATATAGTAACAACTCTTATTTAAAAGTTTCGTGTTCAGTTTATTGTATGAAGTCCAATTGAAGTTCGAACTACACCTGAACTATATGCAACAAAACTATATATTGAACTAAAACTTAAGATAATTAAGAAAAAAAAAATATTAACCAAGTAAATGGAGGTAAAAAATAATGGCTCAAGCAATAAAGGATAAAGTTGTAAGAAAAAATTGTGTTGATGTTGAAAAGGTTATTGAGGAATGCCTTTCTGAACCCGAAAGTAAAGATATTATTAAGACATCGGAGCCAATGACTTTCAAAAAGCTTAATAAAGAGCTTTTAAAATTCAGATCCGAGTATAACACAAAATACCTACAAGAATTAAATGATATTAATCGGGTCAAACAGAATTTAGTTTACAAGAGTTATGCAATTTATTAAAAAAATCAAATATAAAAAAAAATCAAAAAGAGGTTAAAAAAAATGAAAAGGGAAAATGCAACCATTATAATCAGAAATGGTACTATGGACTATAATCTAACATATATAATTCAATAATTAATTTTTTTTTAATTTTTATCAAGATAATAAAAATAATTTTCTTTTCCATATCCATATTGAAATGTGTCCAATGAATAGGGGCGAGCCTTTTACTCGCCCTTATTTCTTCAAATTAAAAGGTAAATAAAATGGAACTAATAAAAACTGAAATAATAGGAAAATGTCCCAATTGTAATTGTACGTATATGATGATAGATAATGAATTAGTTTTTTGTCCTGGATGTGCATTATCTACTATTAATGAGTATTCACTTGCCTATGAAGAAGAGGATCCTAGAAAAGAAAAAGTTCAATATCGTACTTAAAGTTCAATAAAACTTCACATAATTAATCTATAAATAAAAAATACGATTTAGAATTATTAGAAATGAAAAAAGCTAAAAATGGTAAACATATATGGAAAAAATAACTGATAAAAAATCATTCCATCATTATTTATATTTCCTTTTAGGTCAACAATTCTCGATGTTAGGTTCTATGATCGTTGGATTTGTTATTACCTGGTGGATGGCTGGAAATGTTATCTATCTTTCAATTTCAGTGTTTTTAATGTTTCTACCACAAATTCTTGTAACCCCATTTTCAGGAGTAATGGCAGATCGATGGAATAAAAAAGCAATCATAGCGATATCGGATTCGGCACAGGCTATATTGACATTTCTACTTTTTGCCTTTTTTCTGATGGATATTGAAAATATAGTAGTTATTCTGACAATTAATACATTTAGGGCAGCATCATTCGCGTTTCAAATGCCTGCAGTTCAATCCTTAATCCCTGTTATGGTTCCGAAGAAAAATTTAAGTAGAATTAACGGATTAAACTTTTTAAGTTCCGGGTTTATTTTCACTGTAGGACCACTGATAGCAGCCTCTCTTATGGCATTCATTCCACAAACAGAAATGATTTTTCTTCTCGATATTATAACTTTTCTAATAGCTATGGGGCCTTTATTAATTATCAAAATTCCAAAAGTACCTCAAACTACTGAAGAAACAGTAAAAAAGTCGATGTTTAAAGATTTTAAAACGGGATTATTAGCGATTAAAATGGTACCTGGTTTACTTGCGATGATTTGTTTTGCTATGATTTGGAATTTTGTTAGCAGACCTTGGATGGTTTTACTTCCTAATTTTATATATGATACTCATGGAGGTACTGCTTTAAATCTTGCTCTAATAACAACATCAGGTCAAGTTGGAAATATTGTAGGATCTCTAATTACCACATATAAGAAAACATGGAAACATAAAATTAAAATTAATATTATCGGGGCAGTACTATATTTTATTTGTATGATACCTGCGATTCTTGCACCTGCTGGGAATTTTCTATTAATAATAATAGCTCTCTTTCCTGGATGGGTACTCTTTCCAATAACTGTTTCCACGTATTTGGCAATCTTACAAGTCGTTGTTTCGAAAGATAAGATTGGCCGTGTAATGTCAATAGATCACATGATTTCTATGGCCATTGCTCCAATAGGGGCACTTATTGCTGGTCCACTCGCATTACTTCTCGGAATTCGGACTTTGTTCTTAATCGCTGCAATTCTCGGAATAATCCAACCGTTCCTTATCTGGTTTTTCACGAAAATAAGGCAACTTGAAGTAATCGAAAGAGAAATCATGATGAAATCCGAAGAGGAGGAAAAAGTAGAAGAAAAAGAAGTAGGAGAAGAAGAAATTCCTGAACCTGCAGAATTAATTCAAGTTATAGAACCAATAGAATAACATTTTTTCTTTTTTTTTATTTTAATATGTCTTAGTATCACAGACTTTTTTGTGAAAAATTACTTTCTTTACAACCTAAAACTTAGGAAAACAGAAAGATTTTTTATAATTTTTCCATGTTATTAACTAATATAAATGGAGAATATATCATGTTAACAGGAGAAAAACATCTGCTCTTAATCTTAAAGGAAAATGGGAAGTTACCTTTAGGAGGATCTGGCATGGGACTTAAAAATTGGTGTCCAAGTGCAGTTCTTACAGATTTAAGATTGAGAGGAAAAATAGAATTATTTGATTCGGGGAAAAAAAAAGATCCGGTACATATAAGAGTAATAGATAAAAGCTCCGCAGAACATCCACTCTTGGACGAATATCTAGAAATTATTAAGGATTTTAAAAGTAAAAAAGGAGAAACAACTCAATCCGTTGTTGATTGGGTAAAATGGTTCCGAGATAAATATCAGAAAAAGGGATACACAGAACGAGCTTTGTGGGAGAGTCTAGAAAAACAAGGAGTTTTAAAAAATGAAGGTAAGAAACATACAATTTTAAAACCAGAAATAAAAAAGCAACTCTATAATGATGTTCGCTTAGTTTGTATGCATAAAAAGGAACCTAATGACGAATTGAAGGCATTAACAGCATTTGCTAAATACGGTCATGGCTGGAGATATTATGCAAGTAGGACTGAACGAGACATTCCTTACACCAAAGCACTTGTACGGACACAAATCATTCCAACAATAACATTCTTTGATATTGTAGTAGAGAAGAGAAAAGCTATCGGAGGAGGAGTACAAGCTGCAGGAGCAACAATTAGTACGGCGGGAGCAAATGTATTAGCGAGTTCAGAATATGGAACGGATACCTTAATTCATGGAAAAAGCCACACTGAAGCCTCGAGTAATCTGAATGAAAAATTGAAAGATAATCGTTAATTGTGTTGCCTAAGTTAATTATTCTTTTTTTTTACATTGTTATTACACTCTAATTATATTAGTATTTAGAAAGAATTAATCAGATTGTGTCACTTCATCACAAGTTTACAGTTCAATCGAACTGCGAAGTACTAACCTATATATGAATTGATTGTCTAAATAGATCTAGATAATATATAATCACGAATTTATTTATATCTGACATGTCATGATAATGAGACACTTTGGAATATACTGTCAGAAAAAAATGGGTTACAATCACCTTGATAAAGCATTTTAGAGTAAATAAAATTAGAATATAGGAGTTATTAAATTGTCGGAAAAGTTTGAAATTGATGATATTTTGATTGAAAGAGGTAGGTTAGAAGGTGTAGAGCCCGCTGATTCTGATCTTAACCTAACAGACAAAGTTATTCAAGAATATGCCCCAGAAATACAATTTTTATATCACATTAGAGATGATGAATCCGAAGAACAGCAAATAAAAACAGGGAGATTACATGAAAGCCGAATTCTAGGAATATTTTTAAAATTCTACCTGGAAAAAAAGATAAAAAGTACCACACGAGAAGTAGAAAATGAATATAAAAAATATTTCAAGGAAATTGCTCGTTCTACTACTTCAACATATTTAAATATGTTAAAAAAAGAATCTACATTGTATACAGAACGAGATGGGAGAATAGTTCATTATATATTTCGAGAACAGCCCCCAAAGGGAATGAAACCTTTTTGGTTCACACGAATTTTTTGTATAGTACCTGCTTATTTTCAAAGAGGTTATGATTTCTCGATATTATATGTCAATGCTGAGAAATATATGCGACCTTATATGAATAAGTATGGGGATGTTGATAAAGAGATTCTGATAAGAAATTTCAGATTTATTACCGGGTTAATAATTTTAAACATTTTTAAAAATCGAAGTTCTAAATGCATTGATTGTCAATTTAGTAAGAGAGAAGTCTATAAAAGATTACAGGAAAAGATTTCTCTTG
This sequence comes from Promethearchaeota archaeon, assembly GCA_019058425.1. GTDB lineage: Archaea > Asgardarchaeota > Lokiarchaeia > Sigyniarchaeales > SOKP01 > Loki-b32. Next base: position 15,019 of record JAHPYZ010000071.1, on the reverse strand, counting down.
CATTTAAAGATAGATCCGATGTTTTGCCTCAAGAAATATCGGAAGATTTAGTTGAAAAATATTCAGAAATTTCAGTTTTTAATGGGACTGCTATAGAGAACAATTCTATGGATGATATCGTCAAGGAAATATTAAGGTGTGCTGACATCTATAAAAAGGACTTAGACTTTCAAATTATGGTGTCTTCTCGGAGAACATCTTCAAGGCTTCAACATAAAAAAGCATTAGAAACAGAAAGACGATCAGAGCCATTTTCTTTTTAATTTAGTAAATTAGATATCGATTTTTATCCAATTTTTTTTTATTATTGAAAGTAGTGAAATTTTTCTCACTATAATCATCTTTAAATATTCTAATGAATATTATAATATTAGAAAGTTGTGAATGAATTTTACACAACTTACAATGAATATTCATGTGAAACAGATATGCAAGAAGTAGATGAAAAATTAGAAATGTTAAGAACAAAAAAAGCTGAAGCTTTATTGAAACATCAAACAATGCCAGAAAACATAATAGAAATACATTCTTCTGAAGAATTTAATAAATTATTGAAAGATTATCCTGAAACGATAGTCATTATAGATTTCTGGGCGGTTTGGTGTGGTCCTTGTCAATTTTTTGCTCCAATTTTTAAGAAACTTCATGGAGAATATCGAAAAGATTTCATTTTTGTAAAGGTTAATGTGGATGAAAACAATGCGATAGCGATGAAGTATGGAATAACCGGAATACCAACAACTCTATTTATAAAAGGTGATGATGTAATAAATCAGGTTGTTGGGGCAATGAATTATGAAGGAATGAAAAAAGTGTTAGAAAAGTTAAAACAATGAATTGATTAAATAATTTCCTTTTTTCTTTAATTTTTATTTATTGAAGTGAGATGAGACTTATTGGAAATAATTGATAAAAAACTCAAAGAATTTGAGATTATTGATGAAATTTTAGAGAATAAGGCAATATTTTCAAGTGAGCGTCTTTTTAACTGTCTTCTTGGCTTGAACACTACAGAGTCTAAAGTGCTCTGTTATTTATTGAAGAATAAAGATCTAAGAACCTCTGAAATTGCACTAGCATTAGAGATGGATAGAAGTTCAATTCAAAGAGCTCTTCAAGTGCTTTCGAAGTTAAGGTTTATTGAACGTAGTTCGATGTCAATGAAAGATTATACGCAGGCGAAAACTCTAGAAGAAACTAAAAAGCAAGGGTATCTCTATGTGTATAATGCTAAAGATATGGATTCGATAAAACTCCAGTTTAAAGAACTGTTAGAAAAATGGTATAATTCGATGTTAAAATATATCGAAAATCTTGATGATTTATGTGAATGCTGTGGAGTTAAATTTGATAGAGCTTAAATTTCTTTAGAAAAAAAGAAATAATTTTAAAACATATACATTACATTAAAAGGGAGTATATCCAGCTTTTCTTTAAGATTTTCTTTGAATTCTCTCGAAACAGGTTCAAAACCATCTAAAATATAATTACTTACGGAGTAATAGTCAGGCATAACTTTTAGAAGGAAATTCTTTAGGTTATTAACAGTCATGAAGTCATCATTTATACCTTTCAAAAACATAGTATAAATTCCTAATTTACCTTTAAATTGACTACTAAATTCAATTATTCCTTCTAAAACATCCATAGAGTCTATAAATTCAGGACATCTATTAATTTTTGAAAAGTTCAAAGTATCGACAGTATTGAGATTAATTGCAACCAGGTCACAATCATAAAAAATACTTAGAATATCTGAATTATGAAAGATTCCACAATTTAAATAAATCCCAATTTTCTGTTTAGGATACAACGCTTTAATCATTCTTATAACTAATTTGAATTTTGAAGGGTTTATAGTATCATTAATTCCCTTGAACCAGATTAAACTGGGAATCCCTCGTACTTTAATGCAATCTCTAATTTCATTAAAAATCTCTTCAGTAATATTAATTAAGTCTGAATTATCAATGCTAGAGCTGAAATCAACTGATAAAAGGGTTCCAAAATTAAAATTAAATTCAAACGCTTTTACATATCTATATTCCATTAAGTTCACATATAATATTTAAATTGTTAAGGGCCTTCAGATTCTCCAAGTAATGCCTTAACTTCTGAAATCCTTTTCTCTACTTTAGGTGTATATAGAAGTATAAGACTAGGATGCATCTTTTCAGTCAGTTTTTTTCCTTTTTCGTAATATTCAATTGCTTTTTCAGCTTTTCCAAGATTTTTATAACAATCTCCCATTTTTAAGCAAGTTTCAAAAGCAAACCATCCTGTAGGTTCAAGATTTAAAGCTTCTTTAAACTTCTCAAGTGCTTCTTCAAACTCTTCGAAAACCATTAAGATTTCACCGTATGTATCGTATGAATTACCCGATTTTGGATTAAGGCTTATTAAAAATTCAGCAGTTTCAATTGCTTCCTCTCTTCTTCCTAAATACCCTAAAATGTGAGCTTTATTATTTACAAAATCCGGATCTTGGGGAAATAATTCAATTGCTTCATCAACAGCCATTAAACCTTCATCATATTGCTTCATCATAACATGAATATACGATTTTTCTAAGAGAAGACTTCTTTTCAATGGGGACTGACTTTCCATTAATTCATTAATTAAACTCAGAGCTTCTTCTTCTTTACGAGACAATAATAATAAATAGGCTTTTCGAGAGAGGAGAGAAAGTAATGTTGGAACTAAATCAATAGCTCTATCAATAGAATCAATACATTTATCATATTTTTTAAGTCCATTTAATATGACTGCTTCTAATACAAGATATTTTGTTTTCTTATAATTAATTGGCTCAAATGAGATTGTAAGTTTAATTAATTCTGTAAAAGCCTCAATATTTGGCTCTTTTATTGTAAATCTATAAATTAAATTATACCCAAGTACTAGTGCTTTAGTAAAAAATGAAATAGGATGATCAGGATATAGAGTTAATACCAGATTTGCTACTTCTAAAGATTTTTCAAATTTACCCCGTGCTAAATAGGAGTATGCTAAAATAAAATACGCATTTGTATCAATTTTAGGATTCTTCTTAAAATTATTAATATCAATTCCTTTGGTTATTACTCTCTTTGCTTCTTTATATTTATTGATATGGCAAAAGTATAAACTCCTTAAAAGTAAAATTTCTTGGTTATTGGGATTCAGAGTTGTTAAATGCTCTATTACCTCTAAAGCTTTATTATAATCTTTTACAAGTGCCATCCAATGCGTGATAAATATTATGTATTTTGTTCTCAGCAGAGTGGAACTATTTGGATATTTAACCAATAATTCATCGATATCTTCAAGTGCGATATCTGCTTTGTATAATCTAATTAAGATTTGAGCTTTTTGGCAAGTTAAAAGTATGTTTGGAGTTATTTCTAATGATTCCTCTATGATTTCTAAAGATCTATTATAGTTGTCCATTAATAAGTATGTTATTGATTGGAATAAATATCCAATAAATTCATCGGGGTATTTCTGGATAATTTCATTAGTGATTTTAATAGATTCAATATAGTTAATTTCTGCTGTTGCTATGATATCCTTCATAATTAATTGATTTATCGTCTCTAATGTAGTGCTACTGTCCTGAAATAGCTCCTTTGCTTTTGAAACTTTATTCTCATTCAAATTCTTTATTATTTTCTTATACGTATCAATTTTATTCAGATTATAGATTTCCTGGGCTTCTTTTGTGTTTATAAAGTACAATTTAGAAAGATATAATATGTCTAATGCCTGAAACACTTGAGGTTCTAAACTGTAATAAAACTGATCTTCTTCTCCTGATATTGGAAAGTTTGTAGGTTCAAAAGTTTGGAATTCTTCAAAAATATTCTGCCATACAAATCCTTCTAATTTCGCTTCACTATCAACTAATTTTTTCTCAGTTTCAATTTTATACGCTAAATATCTAATATATCCAGGTAAAAATGCTTTTAATGAAGGCTTTAACTTTTCATTGAATAAATTACCGCAGATATCTTCTAAAATTCTATCCAAAAGTAATTCTGCATCTATTGATGTAGTCTCATGAAACTTAGATAAATATGTTAATTTTATAATATGTTTTTCTACAAGTGCATTAAGAACTTTCTCAACTGTCTCATTCTTTTGAAAATAATATGTCCTCCCATTTCCATTCTTGATAACAAAAAATTTAATGTCAAAAAATTCATTATCTACAATTTCCCTCATATAATAATCTAATGTAGTTTTATCAATTTTGTACTTCAAGGAGAAATCTTCAGCCGATATATAGTCAGGGTAATGATCAGGATGATTAATCGAAAGGAATAACAAAATTTTATTAAAATCTTCTTCATCTCTTAACATTGATTCTACTTTAGAGTAAGATAACTTTAGGATATGATCCAAAAACCGATACTTCAATTCATCATCTTCGATTTTATATTTCTTAAAAAATGTGCTTGTTTTTTCTGTAATTTCTTCAATTCTCTTGCTTTCTTGATCTAAAATAGATTGACGATCCAAGTCATAGGATTTCAATATTCTAAGATACTCTGTTTTACCCAATGATGTTATGATATATTCTTTGTTATCTCTTGCTATAAATCCATTCTCAATTAATGTATTAATATTATTCGATAAGGAGGATACATTGATCGATAATGGTTCTTGCTTAAAATCTGACCATTTACATGAATAGTTATTGTAAAGCATCCATAGAATCCAGTGATCATAGTTACGTATTCTGGTTATTATTTCTGGGGGATATCTTAATTTCCTCTGGCCCGATTTTCTATCGTACACTAATTCACTAAAGCGGTCGCGCCCCAATGTAGTAATTATATACTTCCCTTTTTCAGGCTTTTCAACATATCCTTTATTCATTAGTTTTGTTAAATTGCCAGAAAGCGTTGAATCACTAATTTCGGCAGTAAAGTCCCTCCACTCACAAACATCATTATTACTAAGCATCCATAATATGACATATTCATAATCAGTTTTTCCCATAACGGGATTTAATATCTCTCCAGGAGGATATAAGACTCCTTCTGATCTGCTCATAATTAATCGCAATTATTTTTTGTGTTTCCTTATAATATAGTAGTTCAATCTTCCTTTTAACTATTCACTTCGGAAAAAATCGTGAACTTCATGTGAAGTACGAAGTAGAGTTTATTTTAATTGATTTGTGCTATTTTAGCCTTTCTCTCAAAACTAATGGGATTTTAATTTGATCAGTCAAATCTTGGTTACTCCTTGATTTTAAAGTAAATTATTTTCTAAACATTTTAAAAAGATTTATTGTTCCTCTTGAGATATAATCAGATTCGAAATCCCTCCCCAAAGTTTTCATGAATTGAGATACAAATAATCTTCTTGCTTTTTTTGGCATTTGAGAGTATTTAGAAGGAGAAATAAACATATTTTCACAATGATAAATTATCAAGTTTGAAAAGAAGATTTCTATTTGGGAAGGGATAAAAGTCTCAAGGTTTGAAACAATACTCTGGTATGTCTCTATATTTTCTGATAACCAAGAAAATATTATGAATGTTTTTCCATTATGAGGAAAGATATTGAGGAATATGGGAGCAGGTCGTTTGGAAGTATCAGCTAAATCGTTAATTAGATTTTCTTGAAAAGCGAATTCTATAGAAAAAGAGGCATTAATTGCTAAGAATGATTCATAAGAAAGATGAAAGACTATACTAGAAATGATTTCAAAGCTTTTTTCATCTTTTGGTTTAATTAACTCATTCGATAATAGTTCTAAAATGGAGTAATAATCCTTTACACCCCATATGGCTCCATTTAGTTTTTTGTAAAACAGTAGTTCATTGGGAGTATTCTTATACTTTTTCATAGCTTTTTCATAAAAACAAACTGATTCTTCTTTTTTCACATATTCCAAGGCACAAGCCCTATAAGCATGTAAAAAATTTTGTTCGATACTACTTACATATTCTTTGTTTTCAATTTCAGAAAATATATTAGTATCATGATAGTTACAGAATCCAAAGAAAGTTGATACTGATTTAATACCGATTTCATCAAATTCCTTAGTGAATAAAGTTTTTTGAATATCAGCAGATATTACCATCCCATTTTCTGCAATGTGTTTTAAGATCTTATTTCTTTGGATAGAGTGGGCTTTGATCACTTTTTCTGAGCAACTTGTATGATCTGGAAATACACATTTCTTAAACTTACATTCTCGATATAAGCTAGAAATCTCTTTACTAAATTTTATTTGGATTTCTTTTTTATTCATAAATTCTCTATAAAAAGTTTGTTTCAATTAATTTAATTTTGAATAATAAGTTTTTCTCCCCTTTCTAAGATTTTTGCTTTATCTCCATATCATTCTTTTAACCATCATATACAGTGATCGAGGTCATTAAAAATAATTTAAAAAATTTTTATTAAGTAATAATTATTGTATCCTTTCAATAACTATTTGAGTATTAACTTTTTCAAATTTTCTTAAGATTAAAGAAATCCAATTTGAATATGACTGAAAATAAGAAAAATCAAGATTATAAAACATTCTTAGATGTATTATCCAGTGCAGGAAAAAAAATTAGGTATCATTTTTTTAGAATCCAAACAGCCAGTGAAGAAGGATTTGTCTTTCGTGAAAGAGTATATTGCTATGAACTGTATCATAGACTTAGAGAGATGTTACCTCTAGAGTTTAACTATGAATTAGATGGAGAATTAGATAAGAAAGGGCAAAAATTATTTCACAAATTAAAAATGAAATATATTCCTGATTTTTTAGTCCATAAACCTGGAGACATGGATCATAATCTTACTGTTATAGAAGTGAAGCAAATAAGAAGATATAATATAAAAAAAAAAGAGATTAGTAGTGATATTGCAAAACTTTCAAGATTTATTGAAGAAGCTTCATATTTCAGAGGAATAATGCTCTTATATAGTGATGATCTCAATGAATTTCCCCAAAAACTAAAAAATTTCATTAAAGATCAAATAGAAAATAGCAATGGACAAATTCAAGTTTTATTTCATCCTGGTCCTACTAAGAAAATTGAAAAAATCGAAATCTAACTTATATTATAGAGAATTTAATATTCTATAAAGATGAAATTTGAAAAAATTGGTTTCTTTGGAGCTGGATTTTCTAAATGGTGTATTGACATTCCCTTAATGAAAGATTTATTTGATTTTAAAGGACATTTTTGGGAAAGAGAGAAAAAAGGTATAAATAAATTAAAGGTCACTTATAATAGCTGGAAACAGAACAACAAGGCGAAAACAAATGAACATTTTATTAATAATATACTTACTTCACAAAATAAAAAAGTCGATTCAAAACTACTTATATTCTATATATGTAGACGCTTAAGTGAACCATTTATTTGGTATGAAAAGCACGTATTAAGAACAAGGCGACATACCTATAATCTTCAAGGTAGTGGTAAAAAAAGAATTCCATTCATAAATCGCCCAGGAGATTGGTTGTCAAGTTTAGATGCTCTACTCACAACTAATTATGATTTAATTTTAGAATATTTAATAGGTCCTAAAGGTTATAATTATGGATATCAAGGAGAAACTCTTAGTGGACGAGGGAGTTATCCTGTTTCTCAATATCAAAAACCAGTAGTTTTATCAGGACAGATACCTTTAATGAAGCTTCATGGAAGTTTATCTTGGACTTTAAAAGGACATCATACTGATGGAAGAGGAGGTCTGACTGGTGAGGCAATAATTATTCCTCCCATATTTGAAAAGATACCTTCAAAAAGATTTCAAAAAATATGGGAAAATGCAGAAAAAATATTAAACAATGCTGAGAAAATACTTTTCTTTGGTTTTGCATTTAATCCTTACGATGACGCTATACTCAATCTATTAACTGAGAATATCTCTAACACTGCAAAAATTATAATTGTAAATCCTTCTCCCAATAAGAATAGAATTGAAAATTTATTCAACAAATGCGATATTGATTATATAAATCCACTAAATAAAGATGAACCAACACTGAATAAAGAAATAGAAGACTTTTTTGAACCTTAAGATTGAATAAAGGAAATCCATATCACACCTTTAAGAACTGGTAATTAATAATTAATTATTTTCTTCCTGATCTAACTAATCAAAAAAATAAATATTACAATGGTGAAGACCGATATAATTCCATTAATTACACCAAACTACGAAGCAGATTCAATTTTGTATCAATATCAAAATCTTCCATACGCAAAAATATATCTATCATGACATCTCTATCATCAATGGGAACTTCTTTTAATTTTACATCAAAAAGTTCATATAAAGATTCAGGTTTAATAGTCTTCTCCACGATTCGAGGACTTTTTTTAATCTTATCAACATGTTTTCCAAGTCTCCGGTTTTTATCTGCAGTAATCATATCATAAGCTCCTAATTTGTATACATAAAGATTATTAAAGAATTTTTTATCTTCAGTTATAGGATGGATAGCACCACTGACAAGAAGTTTTGCAATATAAGCTTTATCAAAAAAATGTTCTCTTGATTTGATATCAACTAGATTTTCTTCAAGGTTATGAAGTTGTTCCTGTTGTTCATTTGTTAGATTATCTTGATTCTTTAATTCGAAATATTCTAAATATTGTTTTACTAGCCCTTCTGATATATTACCCGTCCAAAGTTCGTAATTATCTTCTTTACTATGGTCCACAATTTTATCAATTATACTTTTTTTATATTTCTGAAAATTAGATTTAACTTCAGCTTCAATTTTATCATCTACTATTTGTCCCAGATCAAAAAAAGGCATGTAACCCCTACCAATCCAAACCGATTCATAATTATCGTAGTCTCTTAATTTTATTCTTAATTCATTGACTTTATTATATATTTCAGCAGATATTGGATGCTTAATAGCTTTATATTCATGGATTTCATTCCACATATTTTTAATTATCAATCTATCAATTTCATCAATTTGGGAGATAATCTGATTCTCATCGAAAACTAAATCCTCATTAAACATTAATGCGGAAAGTTCAAATAATTCTTGGGGAGTTATATCTCCCTCATTATACGCTCTTCTGATGTCTGCTTTCAAGCTAATTCGATATCTAGCTTTACATAAAACTTTAGTTTTTAGTCTTAAAAAAGCCTCTTTTTCTACAATTCTTTCCATATGATTCACCACAAGATTTCTTTTATAGTTATTTATTCATTAATTTTCTTTCTAGATCTAGTACCTGTGGTCCTAAAGCTTCTGAAATTGCTTTCAAGCTCTCTTTCACCCCAAAAATCTCTTTATATGCTTCCACAGCTTCTTCTTGATTACCACTTTCAATTAAACTCTTTATAATTCCAATCCCAATACGGATTTTTTCAATTTCTACTTTTTTAAAATCATTTTTGTATTGATCTTCTCTAATTTTTTCTTTACGAGCGTCAAGAGCATAATCATCTAAGGCATTTTCTCGACCGATTAAAGCTTCTACTACTACTCCATCAGTTCTCATAGAAACCACGTTGGTACCTACAATGATACCGGGAACAGTCCTAAATTCTTGAGGTCCCTTTCGAATCTCATAATCACTAAACCCATCTTTATCGCTGGCATTCAAGACTCGTAAGTATTCAAAATTTCTTTGAATAGGTTCTTCTTTTGCCGATGCTGGAGGTAAAAGTATCGATTCTTGCTCGACTTTAACAAAAGTTCTTACTTCACCGTGGTAATCAATGATTTTCTTGTTTCCATATTCTTCTAAAATTAAATCTTTTAAATAGTTCAAAGCTGTATCATACACGTTTTGAGCGTCTGTATATGTTAGTTCATCCTCTGAAGCCCCTTCTGGTAAATCTATGGGGAATTCTTCTGGATCAATTACAAATTCTCTTACAAGGTCGCCTATTTCGGATAATTCGTATTCTTTCATACTCCCTGGATACCCATTAAAAAATCCTATAGTTAAGTCCACAAGGTGTATCAAAGAATGGAACTCTTGGTTCATTTGTCTAAATGTAAAATTTAAAGTCCTACTTACATTTAAATTCTCAACCTTACGGGTAATTGCCACTTCTTCTCCCTCATCTTCCATCCTTTCATAGTTAGTTTCTATATTAACTTCACGTTTTGCGCTTGACTTTTGAGCATGCTTAGTTGTAGTATTAGACAAGGCTTTTACCATTGTCTCTTGGCAAGCTCTTCTTGTTTTCTCATATCCTACACTTGCTTCCGCTGACACACTTCCCCCCGCCTTTACTCCCTTTCCATTCTTAGTAGAATCAACACCGGCACCATAAGTTGCTTTTACTGATGCATTAACGTTAAATGTGTCAGATTCTTCCTGTACAACAGTATTGGAGAACTCTCTCTGTAAGTTCTGTTCAAACTCATCTGCTTTTTCTTCAGTATATGAATCTAAAATAGAAGATGCCTCTTTAATAGAAGTTGATGACTTTTTCCATGTCTTTATTGCGATTTCAGTTTCTTCTCCGGGTAGTAAGGAAAATGTTTTTACTAAGCGTCCTGGGCCATAATCTCCCGGAAAATTTGTAAGTCTGTATGTTTCAATAAAAAAGATTCTTGGTATATAATTTTTTGCCCTTGCCCACCTAAGCTTTGATTTCCCGCCTAGAGTCATTGAAAAAGCCGGAATCTTTCCTTGGTTTGTAGCAATCTCCACTAAATCAAGAAATACGTTGTATTTTATTCCTAAATGTTCTTCCTTATTATCTTCTGTAATTGTATTTATTCTTTCTAGGATATTAGCATTTACAGGTTTGCTTCTTACTGCCTCTCTCTCTCTCTCCAGTTTATTTTCTCCTACATTATAGCTTGGATCCCAAGAGAATCCTACTGAATCAAAATAGACATATTTTCCATTTCCAGCTTCTGTTTGAAACTTAATCCCTGTAACAGATTGTTGATTATTATAAAATGATATTCCTGTTGCTACTTGTTTGTTATCTACATATAAGTCATACACACTATTCTGTCCTCCATTACAATTAAATATCACTTTAAAATGATGCCATAATCCAACTCCAGTATTAAGGGGAGTATAAGTATTTCGAGTATGCCCACTAAAATAGATAACATTTCCAGTTGTATTCAATCCACAAATAATTGATTCTTTCTGAAAATAACAAACATTATTAACTCCAGCGTCAGTGAGAGCCCACCATTCTACAGTTCCTTGCTCTTTGGGCTCTTCAAATGTATGTTGTATAAAAGTTGCTGTAACACCTCCTGCAAGATTTCTTATTTTCACTACTTGCTCATGACCTTTATATAAACTCACTACCATTGCCTCACCAGATGCATTAGTACCCCAAGTTTTTAATTCCCACCCTTGTGGTATGGTTCCTATTAACTCATCTTCAAAGCTAAAAGTAGCTGGATACTGATTAGTAACTCGCTCTACATAAAGATCTGCCAGTCCAAAGTCTAAATAAAGCACACTTTCAAGATCTTCCTTAGATGCATTTTTTAAATAATCGAGAATTAAATTTCTATTTGATTCAATATATTCTATTATATTAACTTCTTGAAAGGCTCTTGTCTTATGGAAGGGAAATTTTTCAGGATTTAAACCCACCTCAACATAATTTCTCCCTTCATAGGAAGAAGGACTTGGAATTTCGTAGTTTAAAATCTGAGCCTTTACGCTACTATTATAACCTATCGACTGCACTTCTTCTACATCTAATCCGTATGGGAAAGTGTAACCTCTTAGACTTTCAATAATACAATTAAATCGTTTTGGTCCTACATTTGGTACTTCCCTTAATTGCATAAGATTACTAAATAATCCTTTTTCTTGACGATAATCAAGAATTAATTGGGCAATTTTTGTTCCAACATCGGGAGTCTCTGGAATTTCAATAATTTCTGCAAGTTGATCTGCGGATTTTACAGTATTTAATACTTTTAGTATATTTTTAATCTCAGATTTAGAGATTTGATCTGCATTATTTTTACTCATTTTAATCACAAATTTAATTTTTTAAATTCTGAAAACTGGATTTCAAATTTTAAAAATTCCAAATTAATATTATTTTCCTTAAATATTTAACATTTTTGGATAGAAGTTTTTTTTGGTTATAGAACTCATTAGTTAATAAAACTACAAAAATTTCTAATTTTTTTACTTTAACCTAAGACTGATCTATAAGCAATATCCATAATTGCTGCAATATCAACCATATATTGTGAAAATTCTTGATCTGAACAATTTTGAATCCATTCAAGATTTCTTTTTTCACTAGTTGCCTGTAATTCATCCATTTTTAAGCTGAAAATTTCTAGATTCACGAAACCTAAAAAATTTTCCTTAGATTTAATAAAATTATCTTTAATAATAAATATGTTTTGCTGCCAACGTTCTTCACATATTTCTTCAAATTTATCATGATCGGTTTTAAACATCATAGCGTTTAAGATTTTATTAGCTATTATTTTCCCGATAGATATTCCACCATTTTTAGACTTTATATCTAATATATCTTTTTTTGAATCTACAATATATTTAGTTCTTGCGTTTGAAGAATGGTACGGAGTTGCCCAGTCAGTAATGAAATGAAATGCCCATCCAAGCCAACGAGACCATAATGGGTCCCCAGAATTATACGCTTTAGAGGCTTTAATTATATTTTGGATAGCTAATTCTTTCGCTCTATCAGTATGATCAACCATCCATACAATTGAAGTTGAAATTGCTTCGAGCATACTTTTACTTACTTCTTCTCTATTAATTTCATCAGGTTCTACTGAAGAAGATACGAGTATTTCTAAATTACTGGAATTCATAGTATGAGTTCCAAATAATCCCACTAATCGAGCTAAACCTTTATGAGTAATCTCTCTCAAAATACTCTTTTTTAGTGCAATTTTTTGTCTTTTATTTTAAATTACTGTTACTTTTATTTACTTCATTGTAGATTTTATATAAATTCTAGTACTTTTAATCTCTCCAAAGTTTTTCTTTGAATTTTTTACTATTTTAGACGATAAACTAGTTAGATCTATACATTTTCATTTCATTGATAGTGTGTATTTCATCTTGATATGTCATTAATAATAATAGAAACTATTTACTAATCCAATATCATTTTTCTAATAGAATCAGGCCATTTCTAATATAGATTAGTAAATATTATTCGATCAAGTTACTTATCCAACTCTTTAGCTCTGAAAGATGTTTTGGGAGGCTTTCCAGAAACTCAAATGCTACGCTTTTAACACTCCTATAATCAGATTCTGGATTTTCAATATATTCAACCCAAAAACTATTGTCAAAACTACTGAAATAATCAGGCCATAATTTTCTCAGTACACCGTTCGGGGTCCTTCCTTCAAGTGCGCAAACTATGGCAAGCAAAGTTGAAACGGAGTTAGGAATAGGTGATTGTCAAGCTACTGCTTTTTTTTTAGGCGCTATGTATCATTATATTGCAGATGCTGTATTCTTCCCTCATTTAAGTGCCTATTCTGAATCCGAAGGAGTTGTAAAGTTCTCTCTCTCCTTAGGTGCTACATTAAAAACGAGAGTCCACTATTTAACTTCTAAGAAATTATCTGACTGGGCTTACATTAATGGAAAGATTTCTGCTAATGAACCACTTTTCACTCATAAGGATGCGGCTGCAGAGTTTGCAGTCTATAAGCCTAAGTATATGGCTGCTTCTTTAGTAACAAAATGGGCAGGCATCATGTATATTTCGGTGTACCTGTGAAGACTTTGCCGCCTTATTCTATCAAAAATCCTCGTCCTTATAATTTGAACAGTGTCTATATGTCTGCGCCTGAGATGGGGGTTGCTACTGATATAATTGATCCACTTGTTGATCTACCTGATGCACTTCACGATCTCGATGCTTTGAGGCAAGATAAAATTAGAGCTGATTATTGGAATCAAATTCCAAGTGACTGGGACAGTAGATATTTACATGCGTTTCAAAACCACTTAAATGTGGGAGTGTATTATTGTGCTGGAGTGATGAATTATCTTAAAGGCAAATATACGGAATGTGAGAAAGGAATTGAAGAGGAATTGACACAAAAAATACAAGTTCTCATTGCTGATTATGCGGCTATGGGGGTGATGGCTTTCTTATTAAGTCTTTGAGTATAAAATTTTTCAAATTTTCAAACTTTCTGGGGGTTTTTTCAGATTGTTTTATAGAAGGTTGTTATTAATTTGTATTATGCTTGTTTTTCATAAAGATTTAAAAATCATACATCATAATTGTTAAAGTGGAAATCTAATTACAAATACATTTTTGTAAAATAATTTATTTTAGAAATCTAAATTTGGTAGATGATAATCAGTATGAGCAATGAAGAAAGTCCTATAATTGAATTTGAAAAAGATGCTACAGCTCCCATCATACGATATGACTTACCTAGTCCCTCTTCTTACGAAGGGAAAGTTTATATTGAAATAGATATCGATGATGCTTTATTTAATCCCGATACAACGCGTAAACAACCATCTCCGAATGAAATTATCGAAAAAAATAGATTTGAGATTCATGAATACCTAGAAACCCTAACGAAGGAATCAATTTTTCAATATATTAATTTTATAAAGCTAAGATCAACTCCTGAAGAAAAGAAAAAGATAGATAATCTCATGTTTGAGGCAGAGAGCACAACTGAACTTGAAAACGTTGCTTTATTAGGAACTGCTACTGCTTCTTCGTGTATATCGGGATATGCAATTCATAAGATACCGCACCTTAATGATGGAAAATTTGGTAATGGAAATAGTTGGATTGGTGTTGATAATGATGCGTGGGCAAAAATTGAATTACCAGAACCAAGGATTATAACTAAAGTGGTGTTTGGAAGGGACCGTACTGAGAAATTCGGGGATCGCTCCCCTGGAAATACGGATGTATGGTACTCAAATGATGATAATGAATACTTTAAAGCAACAAATCAACAAAAACTTATTCAAGGAACACAAACTCCCTATACTGGTAAACTAAAAGCAGGGGAAAGTGCTGAATATTTTTTTGATCCTTTCATGGCAAAATATATCAAATTACATAAGATTAATAA
>JAHPYZ010000070.1 GCA_019058425.1 Promethearchaeota archaeon | reverse complement strand
ATTTTAATTTAAAAATTAAAGAACTTTGGGAAAAGAAAGCTATTGAAGCTTTAACTGAAGAGGAAAAGAAGGCTATAGAAGTAATCAAACAAGCTTCGAAAACAGTAGCAGACAACTTATATTATGCTCAATTATTAAACATTATCTCTTCAATAAGAGAAGAAACTAATAGAATTATTAGTGCAAGTCAATCTTAATAATACTTAATTTTAACCGGAGGATTCAGATGCCATCAGGCTGTTTTGTAATATTACTTCCAACCGATTCTGATTATAAAGTAATGGGTTATTACTTTAAAGAAGGTAAAATTGATTTTGAAATTTCAAATGATTTATTTCTTAGATTAAATCTTAATCACTCAAAAAATGAATATAATTTATTAAAAATAAAAAATCTTCAAATTTTTTCATATCTCCACAATTTCAAAGGAAAATTATCTCGAAGCGCCTCTGGAATTATAATAGGACTATTATTAAATGAGAATGATAAACCAGAAAAATATCGTTCATCTCTTAAAGAAGGCGCAGAAGCCTTTGAGATTCCAAGTTTGAACATTCTTAAGAAATCAAGCGAAGAATTTGAACTAATATTAAAAGATATATATTTAGAACATTTAGAACCATTGATTGACATTCTTCAACCTGAAGCCTTAAAAGAAAGTATTATTAACATAACCAAATTTATGTTGAGCGGGGAGAAAAAAGAAAGAAAAATTGCTCAAGGACTTCTAGAGAAAATTGAAAACGGAGAACATATTAAAATTTCGGAAAATTATAAACTCGCTGAAAAAACAATAAAAACTTTTGAATATGAAAAAGCAGCTAAATTCTACAATAAAGCAGCTGAAATCGCTGAAAGCCTCTATGTAATGGATATAGCTACTTCGCTTAAAGAAAAAGGTGATTTCTCTCGACGAATTCCTGAACTGTCTAAAGAAAGGGAAAGAATGGTACAAGAAGCCAGAAATGCTCTTAGAAATGAAGACTTTCATGCAGCTTATACTTCTTATAGAAAAGCAAGTGATATTTCCAAAAAATTAGTACAATTCGAAAAAGAAGAGGAATATAGATTAAAATCAAAAGCCTTAGAAGATTTTTATAAAATCGATCAAAAATATAGGCAAAATAAATAAATCCCATTTGCTTTATTTTTAATAAAGATTTCTCATAAAATTCCTTGTTTTCTTCTTGAAATGGTAGATTTTAATCAAAAAATAATTTGCCTAATTACTGATTTTGGTTTAAAAGGTCAACATTACATTGCTAGTATGAAAGCAGTTATATTAAGTATTAATTATAGCATTAGAATAATAGATTTTTCGCATCACATTAATCCACATTCGATAATTGAAGCTTCATATGTATTAAAAACAACTTATAAATATTTTCCTGAAGGAACTGTCTTTATAATTGTAGTAGATCCCGGAGTGGGAAGTTCGCGAGAAGTTTTGGTTTTAAAAACAACATCAAACCATTATTTTATCGGACCTAATAATGGAATATTCTCTGTTTTTTTTACTGATAAAATTGCAGAATGTAGAGTAATTCAAAATGAAATATTCTTTAATAAACCAATTTCGCCTACTTTTCATGGAAGAGATATTATGGCCCCCATAGGTGCACATTTACTATCTGGTATTCCTTTAGAAGAATTTGGACCTATTTTTAATTTGGAGAAATTAGTAAAATTAAATGATTTCTATAAGATAGATAATGAAGAAAACGCAATAACCTGCTCAATTCAATACGTAGATTCTTTTGGAAATGGGATAACTAATATTCCTATGATTAGTAATAAAATTCAAAATAATATATTAACACTATATGAAAGTACAAATATTAGTGTAAAAATTAAAGAAAAAATATTTGAGGGATTATTTACTTCTCATTATGAAAACGTTCCAATTGGGTCAATATTATTTCTTGTCGGCTCAACAGGTTTCCTCGAACTTTCAATTAATCAAGGAAATGCTTCTAAGAAATTGGATTTCAATGTAGGAGATATTATAGAATTAAAACTGTGAAAGAGAATATTTTATGCAAAAAGAAATTTTAGCTTGTATTGATAAGAAAAATAAGAAATTTTTACAATCGGGGCAAATCTCTAAATATATATTCCCTATGGAACGAAATGAGGCACATAGTAAAAAAATATGCCATTTAATTACAAGATTTTTTGTAATATCAATAACTTCTAAAGGAGAAATAAAATACTTAGTTCAAAAGCGAAGTAAAACCAAAAAAAATTTTCCTGAATATTTTACTGATTCATCTTCTGGACATGTAATTTGGGAGAAAAATCTCGATTTAAACAAAATTAAGAAGAATGCATTAAGAGAACTTGAAGAAGAATTTGGAATTCCATCAAAAACGATTCAAAAAGTGCTTTTTCATGATATCAATACTGAAGGTGATGAAATAGCATATATTTTTTTTGGAATTGTCAATCAAGGCGTTCCTTTAAAACCCAATTCAAAAGAGTTAGATATATCCTCCAGTAAATTTTATAGTACTATCGAACTTAAAAAATTGTTAGAAAATGAAAAAAATATCGATTACTCAAAGAAAGTTTGGAACGAAATCTTAAATATAGACATTGTTTCTTATTTTGAAAGAGATCTTGACCTAATAAATAAAGAGGAAAATAAAATTGCCTTATTTATTGGTAGATTTCAACCATTACACCACGGACATCTTTACGTTCTTAGAACAATTCTAAAATCTTATAATAAGGTAAAGATTGGAATAGGAAGCTCTCAATTATCTAATATTATAAACGATCCATTTACAAGCAAAGAAAGAAAAATGTTCCTCAAGGCTGCTTTAGAAAAAAGGAATATCTCTTCAAAAAGCTATGAAATTTATAATATTCCAGATATCTTCAATGCTAAAAAATGGGTTGATCATGTAATCTCAATAGTTGGAGAATTTTATTCCGTTTTTTCAAATAGTGATTGGGTAAGAGAATTATTTTTAAATAAAGGTTATAAAGTTGAGAAAAAAGTAGCCATCTTTAAAAAACAATTCAATGCTAATAATATCAGAAATTTAATTACAAAAAATGATAAAAAGTGGAAAAAATTTGTACCAAAAGAAGTAGTTCAATTAATTGAACGTTTTGACGGTTTAAAAAGGATTAAATTTTTACATGAAAAAAGAGAGCTCTTATGACATCACAGCACTATTTAGAAATTGACGGTTCTCTCGGAGAAGGAGGGGGTGCTATAATTCGTATTGGAGCAGGTTTTTCAATACTATTCAAACGTCCAATTCGAATTAAAAATATTAGAGCTAATAGATCTAAGCCAGGGCTAAGAATGCAACATTTAATGGGATTAAAAACCTTATCGGAATTGACAAACAGCGAATTATCTAACTGTGAAGTTGGAACTAAAGAAATATACCTGAATCCTGGATATTCATTAAAAGATCATATTCAAGTTGAAATTAGTACTGCAGGAAATATTGGATTACTACTCCAACCTATTCAACTTGCCTGTTTGGGTGTGAATTCACCCGATAACATTGAAATTATTATAAACGGTGGAGGTACTTTTGGTAAATGGGCTCCTGGGCTCAATTATCTAAAAGAAGTTACCTACAAAATTTTTAAAAAACATGGTTTTAGAATTGATATTGATATTCAAAAGCATGGTTTTTACCCCAAAGGAGGTGCTCTTGTAAAATGCACCTTACACCCTCTCAAAAATAGTGTAAAACCATTATGTTTAACTGAATTAGGGAACATTGATTTAATTCAAGGTAAAATTATTAGCACAACTCAATTGAAACAAAAAAAAGTTGGTGAAAGAATTAAGGAATCAGCTCAAAACCAACTTAAAAAAGAACTTAAAATTGATGTTGAAATTGAATATAGGTATGTAAATGCATTAAGTCCGGGAGTAGGTCTTTATTTATGGGCAAATTCTGAAACTGGAGCATGTATTTCTTCTGGAACCATACTTGGTGAACGAAACATTACTTCTGAATATCTTGGTAAATTAGCTGCTAATGAACTTATTAAATATATTAAAAAACAGATTCCTGTTGATAATTATCTTAGCGATCAATTAATACCTTTTATGGGTTTTGCTAAAGAAACATCAAGAATAAAAGTACTTGAGCTTACAAACCATAGTAAAACTAATCTGGAATTAATGAAATTGTTTTTAAAAAGAAATTATACGATTAAAAAAAAAAAGGACCATTACATTATAGAAATTCAATAATTAATTGATAATCAAAATTTATGGAAAGGTATAATTGCAGCTAGATTAAAAAATTTAAAGAAATTTTTAAAAGATAGTTTGATTATATGATTATTATAAAAATTAACAATATGTGCTTATAAGAATGTCCCAGACAGTTGCAGCATTCCAACGTTGTCCTAGATGTGGAAATGAGAATACTGCTGATAGTTATGCTTGTAATTTCTGTGGTATTAGATTAAAAACAGAAAGAATTGAAACTATAAGGTTTTTTAGAAGATATGAAGCAGAATGGACAAGTCCATACCCTTGGTTTATGAAAATTTTCTATCTCTTCGTGAACCCTTCTAAGGCTTTTTTTGATATTAATCATAAAAGAAGTAAGGCTCCTGGATGGCTAATTTTATTATTTTGTTCTTTATTGTATGGTTTGATGGGTCTGGCATTCTTTTCACACTTTAATTTTATAGGAATTCCATGGCACCATCCTCTCCTCTCCCTCTATAATTTAAGCTTCTTTGCAGCCTTTTTTATTTTTGGATTTTGCTTTCAATTGATTTTTTATGTAATTTTAATATGGTTATTTAGTAAGGGCGCAAATTATGCTGTAGGATTCACAGATAAATTAGAAAAACGTTTTGGAGGAATAAAGGAACAAAAAGAAAAATACAAGGAGACAGATGTAAGCCCTTTTAGTATTTATAAAGGAGGTACAATGTTACAAATAGAAGGATCATATAAATTTAAAATGCTGTTATGTGCGTTCACACCATTCTTAATAATCAATGCTATCAAAGTATTAATTGTACTTGCTGGATTTCCACCTGTGAATGTTAGTGATCTTTCGACATTTAATGAAGCAATACTAGATAATCTTTTTAATTCCAATACTTGGGCGGTTTTAGATATAATTGATGCATTAACTATAGCTGTTTGGGTACCTATTTTGATGACACTAGCTATAAGAGAATTAAGTAATTCTTCTACTACTCGAGTTTTAATCCCTACCATTATAATTGGAGTTGCGGTTGCTATAATATTCTATTTTTTACGCCCAACAATAATAGGTTAAATTTATTAAATCTTAATTCATCTGTTATATAAAATTTGAATTTTTTTTAAATATAGAAGTGTTTTATGGTAAAAAATAATACTCACAATTCAGATATGGAATTTAAAATCGAATCTGAGTTATTTGCTCTAGTTAAATCATTAACAAATTTAAACAATAAATATCAAAAGGGAATTGTTAATGAAATTTTCTTTAGAAAAGCTTTAAAAAGTGCGATGAACAATTTTTTAAAATTAAATTTTACTTTGAGGGAGAATAATCTTCAATTACCAGATCTCCTAAAGAGAATGAACCTATCTCAAGAATACAGTGCTGTATTAGATCTTATAAATCGAGTTTCTACTTTAAATATCTCAGATGCAGAATTAACTTCGAAAAACCAGTCTTTTTTAGAACTACCAGGCATTACTTCAGAAATTACCACTTCTTTTATAACACTAATGGATGCATTAACCTTAGAGGGTATGATGAAAAAAGATTTAATTTTCAATTTATTTGATGAATTGAATTCTAACTTAGGTAAATTTCCTGGATTAGATGATTTATCAGAAAAAGTTAAATCCCTTTACAATTATACAACAAAACAAATTGATAGACTTACCATTGATGATAAATTGAGAGAAAAATTAATTGATGATTTATATCAAATATTCAAGGAATTTCAAAATAAATTAAATCTTAAATCCTAAGGAAAATAGTAAAATTAATATTTTTTTTGTTATTTTCAATATTATCATTAACTCCGAAATAAAATAAATGAAAGGTAATAAAAATTCCACGTCCCGGCTTACGATCTAAGGCACAAGCAAGGAAAAAATTAAGTACACCAGGAAATCAAAATGTTACTCATTATTGGAGAAGAAAACCCAAAAGAGCAACTTGTGCCATTTGTAAAAGACCTCTTCAGTCTATTCCAAGGCTAAGACCTTCAAAAATGGTTAAAACGCAAAAAACTTCAAGAAGGGCAAATAGAATGGAAAGTGGGAGGTATTGTGCAAAATGCCTTCAGACATTAATAAAAGAAACAGTTTGGAGCCAGTAATGTTACTGATTCTTCTTTTTTAATTATATTCCCATAATAGTTAAAATCATAATATTGTTCCTCTTAATTGAATAACAATTTAAATTAAATAATTTTCAATAAAATGATCATTACTATTTCAGGACTTCATGGAACTGGAAAATCTACAATAGGAAAAATAATTGCTGAAAAACTTGGCATCCAATATTATAGCACGGGACAAGCTTTTAGAGATCTAGCAAAAGAAATGAATATGACTTTAGAAGAATTTACATTATATGTAGAAAGAAATCCTGGAATTGATAAAAAACTAGATGATAAAATAAATCAAATTGCTCAACAAGGAAATATAATTATTGATAGTCAACTAAGTGGATATATCCTAAAATCTAGTGCTGACTTTAAAATATTATTAACTTGTCCCCTAGAAACCAGAGTTAAACGAATGGCTGAAAGAGATAATACTAATTACGAAGTAAAGTTAAAAGAGACGAAATTGAGAGAAAATTCAGAATTAGAGCGATTTAAAACTCTCTATAATATCGATTTGGGTGATCAAGAGGATTTAAACAAAATTTATGACTTTATTATTAAGACCGAAAATCTCACTATAGAGGAAATCGTAGAAAAAATTCTTACAATTTTGGAGAAGAACTAATCCGTTTTAAATATGAAAAACGAAAAAAATTTATTTCTATTTTAATTTTCACAATTACTTAAAAATTAACTAATGTACTGGATATAAAAATTAACCAGTAATCTAGAAGGATTTAAAATAATTTGGTGACAAATTATATGAGTGTATATGATATTGGAAGACTATGCGTAAAAACTATGGGAAGAGAAGCAGGTTATCTATGTGTAGTCGTTGATATTGTTGATAAAAACTATTTGCTTATTGATGGATTAAAGGTTCGAAGAAGAAGGGTAAATTATAGACATATAGAACCAATCACAGAAACAATTGATATAAAAAAAGGAGCATCACACGATCAGGTAGAAGCTGCAATAAAGAAGGCTAAATTAGATAAGAAAATGAATGAAGTTGTCTCTATCCCAATCAAATAATTTGAAGAAATAATAAGCGAGATAAATTTTAATTTATTGTTATTTTTTTTAAGCAACGGTTGCCTAGCCCGGTACGGCGCCGGCTTGGAGCGGAAATTTCCCAGAAAGCCGGTGTGGGTATCCACACGGGGGTTCAAGTAATAAGAATCATCTTCTTATTAGAATAGATCCCTCCCGTTGCGTATTTCCCTCTAAATATCAAAATTATACATCAGGAAATTCTAATGCTTTTGCTTTTTGTCCAGCAAACATTCCTCCCATACCACCCGAAGCTTGTGACTGAAGCTTTAGCAATCTCTGTGTTAAAGTATTAATTCCTAGGGAACATAAGAAATACCAACCTGTAAAATTCATCCAAACAGAACCAGCACTGATAAAATTACCTATTAATGGAATATCATTAGCATTCATAGGACTAAGTGCAACCGCAGCCCCTCTAAACAATGTATTAACAATGCTGAATATTACAATCATTGGGAGAAAGGTTATACAAGTTGGTTTCATCCTTTGAAGGGCCATCCTTTGTTGAGACTTTTTTATCATAGCATCTTTCCGTTCCCATCTTTTTCGAGCTTTTCTATATCGATCAGGATCTACTTCAGCAAGATCGATAACCTTTTGCTTATCTTCTTCATGAGCTTTCATTTGTGTCTGTTTACGGTTTATTTCCTCAGTATCTACCAACCATTTCGTCAATATAGCACTTATCAATGCTGTAGATAAGGCTAATAATAAAACAAATATCATTGATCCCGGAGGAGTGGTGATCCAATCTAGAAATGCATTTTGATAAATTATCGACAACATATCAATATTTAATTATATTGTAGCTGTAATAAAGTTTTCAGATGATGTTTTATAACTAAAAATAACTCAAGCTTTTTTGAAAATTTTAAATCTAATAGTTCAAATGTTTACTAGTCCATTCCGAGCATTGCTCGCATGCCAGGGTACTGACTCGCCGCAAGCTCTTTCGATATTGTTTCCGCATAATTGTGGATAATTCCTATAGCTATTAGGAGCCCTGTACCTGACGTTAGAGCCCTAAGCGTGTCCGCCGTGAAACTTAGAAGTGCGATGATGATTCCATTCAAAATTACCAAGGTGGGGATGTAGCGTTTTAGGATTCGCTCGATAATTTTTGCTGAACTCCGGAACCCAGGAACCTGCATCTTCGAATCTATAATTTGATCTGCAATATCCCGTGGTGCAAGTCCACTCACTTCCACCCAGACACGACCGAGTATTATACAAAGAAAAATAAATACCACTAAATAAAAAACTGCTCGAAATGGATCTGCTGCCACCTGTTCAATTCCTAATGGGGGAGTAAGTAAATAAATTAACCCTTTTTTTGGTACAAGTTGATTCCCCTGACCTGATCCACCCGTTACCTCATTAAATTCTCCAATAAGATTAACCCAAAAATCAGGAATTAAGCCTCCCATAGACGCCCTTACTCCTGAATAAGGACCCGCGAATAATTGTCCGAAAAACAAGATATTTGCATATAATGCATTTACTAAAATTACAGGGATATTGGAAACATAAAGCAGCTTCATGGGATATTTTCCCTTAAAACCTCGATAACCTCTGTAAGCAAGCGGTATTTCAACACGTGTAGACTCGAACCAAATTACTAAAAGAAAAATACCAATAGTAGTAAATATTCCAACTATCGAGGGATTTCCCCCCTCTCTAAGTACTAACTGGCCTAGATTTGTGCTAGGATCTCCATCGAATATTACTGAGAAGAAAGCGATAACAACACCTCTAGGGTGACCATCAGGAGCGTCGATCCAACTAAAACAATTCCAGAATATTTGACCGGCAACCCCTGCTGCTATAAATAAGGACACTCCGCTACCAAGACCCCATCCTTTTTGAAGTAATTCATCTAATAGTATTATGATTATTCCAGCAAAAAGTAATTGAAAGAAAATAAAAAATGCTCCTTGTATACCAATCTCAGGTAGTTTTCCAAATGCACCTCCTGCAATATATGCTATAGCATTGAAAATTGTTAAAAACACAGCAAGTACTTTTTGAGCTCCACTAAACATAGCTCTATCATATGGATCAGCCATATTAACATTTATTATCTTTGAACCTAGTAGTAATTGCATTATTAAACCTGCGGTGACTATAGGTCCTATACCCAATTCTGTTAAAGTTCCTCTCTGACTTGCCAGAATAACTCGTAACCAATAGAAATAGTCAGTTGACTGTTCTAGGCTTACTCCATATAGAGGAATGTTGCTTAATATTATATAAATAATAAGTACAACAGCAGTCCAAATAAATTTTTCTTTAAATGAAACCTCACGTTGTGGTTGTTTGATTTCAGGCATTGCTCTAACAAACGGTGAGAAGAATCTAAGGAACTTTCCAGCCATACTTTATCAGCAACGTGAGTGTTTTAGAATATTTGGATATAAAATTACCAAATAATTAATATCAAAATTGTACATTTGAAATGTAATTAAAAAAAAAACTGAATTTTAAAAAAAGTTTGCGATTTACCTTTGCATCTGATATAATAATGCTGTAAATATTTACAATAGAATAGAATTTATAAAAAAAAAAAAATAAATAAAAAATAACTAATTCTTGAATGTTGAATTCGCTAGCTCTAAATGCATTTAAAAGAGACTACCAATACCAGTCGGCTCTTCTTCTTCTGGTTCCTCTTCTTTCTTCTTTTCAGCCTCTTTCTTTTCAACTGTACCACCAGCGGGAGCAGCAACTACAGGTACAGCACCAGCAGACTTTATAATATCCTCTATATCGGTCTCCTTCAACCCAGCAATTAGTTTTGCGATTTCTCCTTTATCAACTTTCACGCCTGCTGCAGTTAATACTTTTTCTAGATTTGATTCGTTAATTTTACCTCCAGCTTTATGAAGTAGTAAAGCTGCATAGATACTTTCCATATATTATAACCTCTTTTTTATTTTTTTTATCATTATATTTGTATTTTAATTGAAATTTAAAAAAAAGTCACTAATTTATCCAAACAATCCTCCAATTCCAACACTTTCTGATTCTTCTTCTTCCTCTTGTTCTTTTTCTTCAACTTTAGGCTTTTCTTCCTGAATTGAAGCCTGAATTCCTTCTCCGAAAATGATAGCATTTAATGAATTTGCTTCAGAAGTAGCTTTTCGTAAATATTCCTCTGACATATCTTCTAAAAAGAAAGGCATTTCGAATAAAATTGCAAGTCCTTCTCTGTAAGCTCTACTAACATTTTGTGTAAATCCTGCCAAATCCATGTATAATATTTCTTCGGGTATAATTTCTCCATCGCTCCACGCAAAATAAATTTTAATCAACGATTCTATTGGCGTAATTCCTAATTTTTTCAAAACTGCTGCTTGTTTTACATCAACCAAATCACCAGCTTTATGAGTTCTTGTATCTTCACGAATGTGAATAGTATCATTCATAATTTTCGTTGGTAATCGTAAAGTCATATTCAATTCACTAATTACTTGTCCTGTGGGTAAACCTGTATCGCCTGCAGGGACCCAAATGTCAACAGGAGTAATTTCATTGGGTTTTGCGGGTACCATCCATTCATTTTCAAGAAATATTTTTTTTAATTCAAATAGATCAATATTGGTAAATACAAGACTAGATTGCCCTGGGATATGCTTTGAAAATTCATCCAAATTTTTCTTTTTAGTTTCACTTTTAAACTGTTCTATCGCTCGTAATTGGAGTGATTTTTTTGACATTCTAAAGACCGCTTTTCCTCTCAAAATTTTCCTCATTGTTTGAAATTGCATATCATTAATGTGATGAACATCTATAACGGCGATGTTTTTATTGGTTTTAAATAAATTAACTAAATTGTTAATTTCTTCAATTTTCCATTGTGGTATATGTTTGCTTTTACTCATTACTTCACACCTCTATACTTTTTAGGAATTCATCTGTTACTTTTACTGGCTTTCCCATTGTAGATTTAAGAAACATAGATTTAAAATTGTTAAATTTGTGTGGCATCTGATCAGCAATAAAATTCACAACAGTTTTTATATTCTCATATAGCTTTTCTTTATCTAATGATTTTTTACCGATCTTAGCGAATATAATGGGTTGCTTCTTCATTTGAATCCTAATTACCTTTTTATACCGTTCGAAAGCAATACTTAAATCTTCTGGACTAGAAATGATTCCATAACCTGTAGGGAAAGGTTTTGGCATTTTACCAACAGGTCCAAGAAATCGGGCTAAGTATCGAGCAACATCTCTCATCATTTTATCTTCTACGACAAAAAATTCATATTTTTTAGCAAATTTCTTCTTAAATTTTTTCTCTTCATTGTTCAAATTAATCAAACCATTTGAATCAAGAGTATCTACACCAAGTTTTTTTGCAGCTAGCAAAATCTCGTCAGAAGCAATCACACATATATTTGGTTTATCATTTGTAATTATATCATTCGATAAGATAATTTCTTTATCAATTCTGTTTTTTGGATCATTTAGATTAACATCTTTGATATTTATTATAAGATCAATTGATTCATCGAATTTTCTAACCTTTTCCTTGAAACCTTCCTTTTTAATGATAGATAGACCAATAGCAGCATCTAATGATCTCTTTAATAATTTATCATCAACTTTCAATTTTTATTAATCACCCCTGATTTTATCATCAAATTCCCCATTATTAATTCTTTCTTGAATATTTCTTGGATCCTCGCCTTCTACAGTTAGTCCTACTGATAATGCTGTTCCTAATACCGTTTTTAAAGCCGCTTTATATGTTTTATCTAAGAATTTATCTCTTTTCGCATCTACAACATTTTGAACTTGATCAAGCGATATATCACCAATTTTCTCATCAGAACACACAGAACTCCCTTTTTCAACACCTACCTCTTTAAGCAATAGTGATGCTGTAGAAGGGGTCTCTATAAAGATTTCAAATTGTTTTGTCTCTGGATCGCATTCAATTCTAACTGGAACTGTTAAACCTCTAAAGACGGTTGTCTGCTTGTTGATCTCATCCACTACATCTTTAATATTAATACCTGTAGGGCCTACGGCAGGTCCTATAGGCGGCCCTCCTGATGCATTTGGGGTCTAATCTAAATGATTAGGAATTTAAACTCTCCCACCAGTCACAAGAGCCTTGACGATGATTTTTCCTTTTTCACTCACATACTTTCACTATTTTTCTTATTTAGATTTAGTTAAAAAAAATATCTTAAAACATAAGACCGCGAAATTAAACTTTATTCCAATTTCAATATATTTATTATATCAAAACCGCACTAATTTGCGTTCTAAGTTTCTAAGAATAATATTTTTTTAAACTTAGTAAGTTTGATAATTAATCAAGGTTAAAAAATTTTTTTAAAATAGAGTGAAATAGTTATCTGCAACACAGCCTACGGCCATGGTCTAAATTGCATTTAAAATATTCCTCAGTTAATATATTCTTTACAGTTTCAAGATCTAAATTAACCTTTTTACTTATTTCCTCAATTTCCATTCCGGGAGTTGATATTAATTTGAAAATCTCTTCCTTTACGGCTTCACTAATTTTTGAGCTCATTATGATAAAGAATTAGTTTTCCTTAATAAATTTTAACTGGTAAATTTGATCATTTCATTAATAATCCGATGATTTGGAATTACTATTTCCGCAGCACCGGTTTCAGCAGCCACTTTAGGCATTCCATATAACACACTTGTTTCCTCGGATTCTGCTATAGTCATTCCTCCTTGTGCTTTTATAGCTCTAAGGCCTTCCACACCATCTCGTCCCATTCCAGTTAACAAAATACCAAGCGTGTTTTCTCTATAAATTCGAGCTGTTGAATAAAATAAGACATCTACAGAGGGTCTACAGAAATTTACAGGTTCCCCTTCAAAGGTTCTTATGTAAGGTTTATTATTTTTAACCGTTACTTGCATATGTTTATCTCCTGGCGAAAAATAAATAGTACCAGGAACAATTTCTTCGTAATTATTACCGATTTTGACATTTGCTTTACAAATATCCTTTAAAGACATCACAAATTGACGCATGAAAAGATGATTTAAATGTTGAACAACTAAAATTGGCGCTGGAAAATTATCAGGAATTTCACTTAGAATTGTTCTCAAAGTTCTAGGACCCCCCACACTCGCACCAATTACAACGATTCTTGTTGGCAAACGTGTCATCGTAATAGGTGATATCTCTAAAAAGAACTCTTCAGCCCTATCCTCTTTAGATGATTCGTTTTTCTTATTTAATTGAAGTTCACTCGTTATTCTTAATTTCTGACTTTCTTGAATAAAAGAATCCTTATTTAATATTCTCGATTTATTATCCACTTCCTGTTTTTTGGAGATATCTATCATTCTAATTTTAGAAATTAGAGTTTCTTTGATGGTAGGGAGTACATTTTTCCATATTCCACGAGGTTTAACAATATAATCATCAGATTTTTGGATTATTGGTATTTCAAAGGAACTTACTTTTTTCGGATTTATATCTGTTAACACTATAGTAGGAATATTGAATTGGTCTATTAAAAGATTAAATGGTTTTAACCACTCTTTATTTTCATACTCAATATCGAGAATTAACACATCAAGTTCTTTAGTTCCTATGATATTGATTACTTCTTGGCCATTTCGTGCAATATCAGCTATAATTATTTTATTATGTGAAGAAAGCATTTCAGATAATAAATTCCTACGATAAGCTGATTCAGAAGCTATTAATACTTTTTTCGGCATTCTATATCTAATATTCTCCTACTGAAAATAATAAAAATACGTGTTTAAATAGATTCTGATAATAAAAAAAATCTTAATTCTAATTAGTCTGAATAATTATTATTTATCCTTATTCTCCCAAAATAACTTTATGTGTTATCGTTCCAATTTGATCTATTGTCGCTTCAATTACTTCTCCGGGTTGAATGGGACCTACTCCACTGGGGGTACCGGTTGCAATAATGTCTCCAAATTCTAATGTGATAAATCTGGAGAGATATTCTAGAGTTTCAGGAATTTTAAAAAGCATATATTTAGTGTTTGATTGCTGACGAACATCTCCATTAATTTTTAATTCAATATTTAATTCATGAGGATCTTCAATCTCACTAAAAGGAACGATTTTCGGACCGATGGGTCCAAATGTATCGAAATTTTTGCTCCTATACCACGGTAAATTAATATTTCTATCGCTAATTTGCATTTTCCTCGCGGTGATATCAAGAAAAATGGAATAACCTTCAATATATTCATAAGCCTTCTCAGCCTGAATATTCTTACATTTCTGAGAAATAATAAATGCTAATTCCACTTCATGGTCCACCTGATTATATTCTTGATTATCATACAATATTTTTGGATAGATAATGGGATTCCCATCAGTCACCAATGTGTTAACAGTTTTCCCAAAGAATACAGGATCTTTTGGTACTTGGGCTTTCATTTCCTTTGCATGGTTCGCATAATTACGTCCCAAACAAATAATTTTTGTCGGATTTATTTCCTTTTCTCCAATTTTAAAAATAATTTTTTAATCACCTTCCAAAACCACTTTATTTGTAAGTGTACCTATCTTTTCTATTGTTGCTGTAATAAGATCACCTGGTTGTACAGGTCCTATCCCACTTGGTGTTCCAGTAGCCACAATATCTCCAGGTTCAAGAGTAAAATGTGTAGTAATATATTCCATAAGTTCTGGAATTTTAAATAATAGATGCTTAGTGTTTGAAAATTGTTTTCTCTCTCCATTTAGTCTTAATTCAATATTTAAGTTATGAGGATCCTTGATTTCATTAGTACCAACTATTCTTGGACCAATTGGTCCAAATGTATCAAATGATTTCGATCGAAACCATGGCAATTTTGAAAGAATATCTTTCACTTGCATTTTACGTGCGGTAATATCATTAAATACTGTATATCCAAGAATATGGGCATAGACATCATCTTTTGGAATATCCTTGCATTTATCTTTTATGATAAAGGCTAATTCTACTTCATAATCCACTCGATTATATTTTCTTTGGTTAAATAAAAATTTAGGATAAATTATTGGTTCTTTTTCTGAAATCAAGCAATTTAGAGTTTTTGGAAAAAGAACTGGCTCTTTTGGAACATCTAATCCTGTTTCTTCGATATGATCCATATAATTTGTTCCAACACAGATTATTTTAGTGGGATTTATTGTATGTGTTCCAATTCTCATTATCAGTTCATTGATTTTGGAAATTAAGATTAAACTTATATAAATTACTACAGCTTTTTATAATTTAATAGATTAAAACACTTAAATTTACTTAAAGAATTATTTAGTTTGAATGTAATATTGCTTTAGGATATTAATCAATATATTTAAGAGAATTAATAATAACACCAATAAACCGCTTTATTTTGAGCAATCATGAATGAACAAGTACCTGATATAAATATGAAAGAAACCGAAAAGAAATCTCTTATTCAAGTTAATCTTACGAAAAGGGTAGCTACATCGGCAATTTTTATAGGTGTAGGGATAGTTCTAGCATTCCTTAATCCTTTTGCTTTTGTTGAAATTTTAGGAGGTCCTAAAATATTTCCTATGGCTCACTTTATTAATGGAATGATGGGAGTTCTAATTGGTTTAGCATTCGCTTGCACAACTTCTTTAGGTATTGCAATTATTAGATATCCATTGGGAATTGGGTCAATTCATGCATTTCATGGAGGAATATCTGGTGCTTTTGTTGTTGGGATTACTGCGTACATTTTACGGAAAAAAAAACCAAAATATGTAGAATATGCAGCATTAACTGAACCTATAGGTACTGTTTTCATAGCAGCAACAATTGCTAACTTAATTTCTCCGGTTACTCTCTTATATTGGTGGGGATTATTTGCAGCGTCTTGTATTCCGGGTTGTATTTTAGGCTTTATTGTACTGAAGATAATAAAGCGTCAAGGAATTTCTTGGCAAGATTTCTTTCAAACCTAACATTTAGGATTTATGTTTTTTCAAAATAATTTTGATTTTGATAATTGTATTGGAACAAATACCTTTCTATATGGAGAAACTAATACAAGAAAAACCTATTTCACAAGCAAATTCATCCAATTTCTCTTAGAATCAAGAAATATTGATCCAAAACAAATAAGTATATTAGATTTTGCCCCACCTCAGAGTTTTATTAAAGGTGTCAAAATTGGAGGAAAAATCGTTGATTTTTACAGAAATAGCGAGAATTGCAATTGTTTTCTTTTTGAAGGTGAGATTATTCCACCCCGTCTTAAAGCAAGAGATAACAAAGAGTTATATAAAAATGCATGTGAAAATTTTAAAAAAACATATAAAATTCTAAAAAAATATAAGGATAATCCATCTTCAATTTTAATTATCAATGATATATCAATATATCTTCATATAGGAAATAAAAAACTTTTACTTGGTTCAATAGAAAAGTCAAATACTTTTTTTGGTAATTCTTATTATGGTTCTTCTATAAAAACAGATTTCACTGCGCTATTTAGCTTAAGAGAAAAAAGATTAGTAGAATATTTAGTGAAAAAAATAGAAAATTCTTATTATACAGGATAATTTTTTTTTGATTATGATTTTTCAAAACCTTCACAGAATGAAGTTTCCCGTGGTGTAAAGGATTATATTTTTTTTTAATATTTCTCAAAATATTACTCTTCATAAAATCAGTTTCTATCTTAATTCCAAATATTTATATACTTGAGATGTACTTATAATAAAAGTGATTTTAATGGATTAATTGGTTTATAGCGAATATAATTTTTGAATTAAACTTTTTATCTTAGTGCTAACTTTAACTATATTAATTATAAAGATCGCTATGAACTTTATCATCTATTAATTACATGAACTGAATTCAAAAATCTATAATAATTAGCTATAAGCTAATTTTCCTCAAATGGAAAAGAAATTTATTAAACAAAAAATGCCCGATAAGGTAGGCACTATTAGATCAATTTTGAATGGTTAAATATAAAATATGAATAATATAAAGGAGGTATTAAAATGGATCCAAATTATGTAAAAAAATTTTTTGCTACTCCAGTAAAAAACGCAGTAGATGCAACTATTAAAGAGTTCCTTCAAGATTTGAGAAGTGGTATGACTCTTCGAGAGATAGAAGAAAAATGGGAAAAAAAAAAGTAGTAAAACGTATAAAAAAATAACTTAAAAATGAAGAGCAATTAAACTTGTTTTGTAAATATTTAGACAAAATAAATTTAATAAATGTCCAATTAATTTATCTACAAATTAAATATTAAACTAATTGATTAAGATGAAAAAATTAATATTATTTGGACCACCTGGAGCAGGAAAAGGCACTTTTTCAGGTCAAATTAAAAAAGTCGCTCCAGAAATTGTTCATATAAGCACTGGAGATATTTTTAGAGAAAATTTAAGAAATGAAACACCTTTAGGATTGAAAGCTAAAAGCTACATGGATAAAGGAGAATTAGTACCTGATAATGTTACTATTGAAATGGTTAAGGATAGGTTAAATAGAGAGGATGTTAAGAAGAATGGATTTATTCTTGATGGATTTCCTCGAACATTGACTCAAGCTGAAGCATTAACAGATATAACTGAAATTGATTTACTTCTATTACTGCAAGTTCCTCGAGATATTATATTTAAACGAATATTAGGAAGATATGGCTGTAAAAGTTGCGGAGAAATATACAATAAATACACACTTCCTCCAAAAGTAGAAGGAAAATGTGATAAATGTGGAGCTGAAATTAAATTTGAACAAAGAGCTGATGATAATGAAGAAATATTGAAAAATAGATTAGATGCGTATGAGACAAATGCAAAACCTCTTATTAAATATTATAAAAAAAGAGGAAAACTGAAAAAAGTTGATGCAACTGATACATTGAGTTTTACTGAGGATGATATAAAGAAAATTATTGAAATCTAGAGCTTTTTTTTAAATTCTTCCAAAATCATGAAATATAATCTCTGTATCCCAATACCTATTAAATATGCAAAGATAGAAGAAGTTAAACCAATTATAGATAAAGCAATAAAATCAAAACCTAATCTTATTGAACTAAGATTTGATTATATTCCTAATATTAAAGTGTTTTCTGTAGAGTTTGTAAAAGATTTGTTTAATAGGATTCATCCTCATGCTGTTGTTATCTTCACCTTAAGAGACTCATCTGAAGGTGGTAAACTTAGAATAAATCAAAATGAACGCTTTAAATTATTGAAAATGTTAATAGGAACTAAACCTGAATATCTTGACATAGAAATGAATACAGAAACAAATATTCTGGATGAGATCATCAATAACGCACTTCAAAATAAAGTAAAAATAATTTTTTCTCACCATAATTTTGAAAATACAACTACATTTGATAAATCATTAGAATTAATTCGAAATTTTAAAGAAAAATTAGTCCGAGGACTTTCTTTAAATTCAAAAATAATAGAGGATAGCATCTTTAAAATTATCTTTACAGCTCAAAATTTTGAAGATAATTTAATACCCTTAAAACTTTGTAAAGAATTCTCTCATTCCAATCAGAAAGTTATCTCATTCTGTATGGGAGAATTAGGTATCTTCTCAAGAATCATGTGTGTCCTTGCAGGCTCTTTTCTAACTTATGCATCTTTAGAAGAAAAGACTGCGTCAGGACAGATAAATATCAATAAAATGAAAGAAATATATGACTTGTTTCTAAATGACCTTTAAAAGTTACTATTTTTAAAATATAACCTCGTATTTATCTTCAAACTATGTGAAAAAGCAAATTATTCTAGAAATTATTTTAATGTTGTCGCTTCTTGATTTTACATAATAAGCTAATAATTTTTTTTTATTTAGTTTGCTTATAATTATGTGAAGAGGAATATGAAGTGTTTTCATATCGTGTTCAAAATTATATGGTTTACTTCAATTATATTATTTATTTTTGAATTGATAATCGGAGCAATTTCGCTAAGTTTTATAATACTAAACACAGCAAATGTTTTTATCTTAAGATTAAATATGATCTTAATACCAATAATCTGTATATTTTTTTTAGTTCTCATTTTTTTCTTTCCAACTTTCTATAAAAATAAAAAAAATCCAGAATTCACATTTATCTCTAGGCATGAGACGATTAAAAGTACCAATTTTTACTCTCAAATTTGTATAGATTTACTTTTCGGAAGTCTCTTTTTTTATTTGATTTTTCTCTTCCTTTTCCTTTTAATAAATTACGGCATTTTAGATTTAGAACTAGAAGTCGTAAAAATTGGGAGTTTTCCACTAATGATTATTTTTTTTGACCTAACAATAATTAGCATTAAGTATTACAAAATATATCTAAAATTTTTTAGTTCTTTTGTGTTATATAGTTCAGTATTCGCCATTATAATATCCCCAATGTTGATATTTGTTGGGATTCCATTTGTTATTTTCTATTTTTATGATATCTCCTGGTATTTTGCTGACCCCACAATCTTATTAAACGATCTCATATCTTTACAACCTACAATGTTAAGAAATACATGGTTGAATGCCTATTTAGAAAGCTCATTTATTTACTCTGAAGCATTTTTAATAATTAAAATGATTATCTTTCTTGCTGGATTATTTTTATTTACAGTTTCAATAGCTCAATTAATCTATTGGCTTAAAAAGGAAAAAAATCTAGTTCAAAAAGGTATTTATAAATATATTCGACATCCACAACATTTGGCAATAATAATTATGGCTTTTCCGTTTTTTATTTGGTATACTGTCAGAATAGGAGACATTATAACTTGGGTACAATTTGTCTTTCTTATGATTCTTTACTCTGATTTTGGGGATCTTAGATTAAACAAGAAATATCCCGATGAATTTCAGAATTATTACTCAAAAACAGGATTTTTCTTTCCAAAAATTATTTCAATAATGTCTATAGAGCCCCTCTCTATCTTTAAAAATAAAAAATTGCGGTATATTCTTCTTGTTCTCATTTATGTTTTAACAATTATCATTTTGTATGTATTTTACCGAATTCTTCCATTTTATATTTTTATTAGTTATTAAAAACAAAATTAAAAAGATTAAAAAAAAGTGTGAATTTTACTATGCTATTTGGTAGTTTAAATTACCTTTTTTACATTTAAGGAGAAACATAATGATTAAATAATACTCTTTCTTATTACTCCTAAATTTTATATATTAACGGAGAAATCTTATGAAACTTACTAATCTTAAGATAAATGATATAATAAAATTGGATCAAAAATGTACATTTCTAGTGGGAGCTGGTTGTTCTGTAAGTGCTCCCTCAAGGCTTCCTGCAGGATATGCTATGATGGAAGCACTTATTAATCATACCTGTGCACAATCTGAGATAAAGAACATATTAAAGTTAATGAAATCAGGAAAATTACGATTTGAAGCACTCGTTGAGATTATTCGAAATCAAATAGATGATAATCTCAAGCTTATTGAGTATTATGATCAATGTGATAAACCCAATATTCAGCATTTTTTCTTAGCAGAGATGATAAAAGGAGGACATTTTACTATAACTACCAATTTCGATTATTTGATTGAATATGCCTTAAATCAATCAGGTGTACCTATTGAGGAAATTGTACCAGTAATAACAAAAGAAGATTTTAAATCCTTTTCTGATCCCTATGAGCTATTAAATCTAGGAAAAAAGATGGTATATAAAATACATGGATCAACTAAAAATTTTACAACCAAAGAAGATACTAGTGATTCTCTGGTTGCCACAATTCAAGCATTTGGATCAAACAAACAAGGGGAAAATGTTTTCCAATTAGAACCATTTAAGCGCCCCTTATTTGAAAATATCACAAAGGATCGCTCTCTCATAGTAATGGGTTATTCAGGAAGTGATGATTTTGATATTGTACCCACTTTAAAAGTATTGAAAAACGTTCGGAACATTATTTGGATAAATTATAACCATAATATTGAGATGGGAAAAGAACAGATTTTTGAGCTTAATAATACAACACTCCAATCCTTAGATAAATTGGATATGAATACAAAGAAGGTTGCTCAGATTCTTTTTGAAATCTGGCAAGAGAAGAATATAAGTCAAATATATTTAGTAAATGTTAACACAGATAAAATGGTAGAAAGATTATTGGATAGTCAACCTAATGTAAGTACTGAAAACTTTTCACTAGATCTTAAAGAATATCTTTATAACATATATCAAAATGTCATTGAAGTAACTCAACATTATATTCCTAATAGAATTTATCGCGAATTGGATATGTATTCAAATGTAATAGAGAGTAGCGAAAAAATTCTACAAATCGTTAAAGAAGAAAAATATAATATTTGGAAAGCAATTGCTCTCAGTGATATTGCAGAAGTTTTAATAAATCAAGGAAAAAATTCAGAAGCCTTAAAGAATTTAGAAAAAGCTTTTGAAATTCCTACAATTTCCAGTAATTTATCTTTAAAATCTACTATTTTTAATAATATGGCATTAGCTTATACAGCAATTAAGGATTATCCTGCTGCCATCATAAGGTATAAAGAATCACTTGATATAGATAAAAGATTAGGAGATCTAAAGAAACAAATTTCTGGTCATAATAATCTTGGGCATTTATATAGTACTCAACAGCAGTTTTCTGAAGCCTTGATACAATATAATGAGGGATTAGTAATCACCGAAAAATTAGGACTCCTAAAACCAAAATGTTTCATTTTAAATAATATTGGAAACATCTATGCTCAAAATAGAAATTATATAGAAGCTATGAAAAGAATAGAAGAAGCTTTAAAAATTTCTGAGCAATTAGGGAGTCCGAGTTTAAAAATTTCATGCTTAACAAATTTTGCACGAATAAATGAATATCAAGGAAAGTTCCAAGATGCGGTTGAATTATATGAAGAAGCAAGGGAGATTGCTGAAAAAATTGGAGAAAAGGAGACAAAAAACTACATCCTTGAATTACTTAAATCAGCTAAAGAGAAAACAGCAGAAACTATAGGGATGGTCGTCAAAAGTGGAATTACTCAAGGAATAAGAAAAATAAAACAAGATGTTATTTGTCATCCAAAATGGAATTTAAATGATATTAAGAATTTTCTAAAAGGATTTATAAAACCATTTTTTGATTCTTTTAGAGATTCTCTCAATTGGCAAAGAGTTGAAACAGATTGTATTGAATTGCAACCAAATTTACTAGAAATCTCCTCTGGTGATAATTTTAAAGCAACTTTTCATATTATTAAAGAAGATAAAAAGAAATTGACTCTTCAGATTATTTGGGAAGAAAGAAGTCCGACGGCAAGACAAGTATGGGAAGGAATTACCAACCAATTGACAGATCTGTTCAAAAAACCAGGATTGAAATCCTTGAAGAAATAATACCTTTTTTTACATTAATCTAAACCTTTATTAAAGATAAAATAACACAAATAATACTATGCCAAAAATTATAAAATGTCATCCAGATTGGACTGACAGTTTAATTAATACTGTTATTACAAGTGCCGTTGAGGCCTTTTTAGAAAACCTACGGGGCCAATTCTTATTCAAGTTTATTGGAAAAGAAACTACAATCAATAATATCGCATCCAATATAATGGAAATAAAATCAGGCAAAGATTTTATTGGAACTTTTCAAATCATTGATGATCCCTCTGAAGGCAAAATTTTGAAAATAGAGTTTGAAAAAAGCGGTAAAAACTCCAAAAAACTACTTTGGAATAATATCTTTGAGTTGATTGAGGGAAATCTCAAGAAATCACCTCTTGAAACAGCAAATATGTAAATTTAGTAGTGTTTCCCAATCATACTAACTAAATAAAATTTCTCTTATTTTTTATTTCTAAACCTCATATTAATTCCATCACACACAGCTAATTTCTTCATAATTTCAAACGTGTCCTTGGATTCCGAGAATCACTCTGCAATGAGCATAAATTATTATATGAGTAGAAATCCATCATTTTAACGTATGCCTTTTTTGCAGAAAAAATAAATTTTGAACAAATTAGTATTGATAAATTGAGTGAAGTGTTCAATTTATTGCTAAATAATCTATTACTGTATCAATTCAAGAAAACTGAAATTATAAAGATTAAAAAATGGATAATTTCTAATTATTAATATGGTAGTCTATTTTGGCTTTTTATTTCACATTTATCAGCCTCCAGTTCAAATCCCCGCAGTAGTTAAACAAATAGTAAATGAATCTTATAGACCAATAATCGAAGCTTTAAGAGATCATCCAGAAGCTAAGATCACCTTAAACATTAATGCGACTCTGACTGAGCAATTACACGATTTCCAGCATGATGATTTAATAGGATCAATTACAACATTGGCATCTAATGGGCAAATTGAATTTACAGGTTCGGGTAAATTTCATCCCTTACTTCCTTTAATCCCCGAACCAGAAATTCTGCGTCAAATCGAATTAAATAATGAAACTAATCGACACTTTTTTGGTAAGTTGTATAATCCTCGCGGATTTTTTCCCCCAGAAATGGCGGTCTCTGAAGAAGTGTTTACAACCGTGAAAAAAGCGGGATTCGATTGGATGATCATGAGCGGAATTGCAAACACTTTACCAGACTTTCCTACAAACCATATATCAGTGCATCCAAATGGTTTAAAAGTGTTATTTAGAGATGATTATACCTCAATTGATTGTGCCTTTGATAAAATTAATAATATCGATGCTTTTGTATCTCGATTGTATTATAGACATACTTCCGAAGATTACTATGTAATTCTAGCAATGGATGGTGAAACTTTTGGACATCATGTGAAACATGCTATAACGGATTTCCTTATACCACTTTTTCAAGCTATTCCTCATAGAGATGATGTGAAAATCTGCACCATTTCAGAAATCGTAGATAAGTTTCCGAAAGGATTTACTCAAATTCCACGCGATTCTAGTTGGTCTACAATGCCATATGATATCGCTCATGATGTCCCATTCCCTTTATGGTTCGACCCTCAAAATGAAGTTCATATAGAACAACATCGATTTTTCATGTTTGCCCTTACATTGATTCATCTCGCTGCAAAATATCGAGATGGGATGAATGATGATAAGAAAAGGATATTTGATAATGCCAGAAATTTGTTGGATCGTGGAATTCACAGCTGTCAGCAATGGTGGGCTTCAAAACGCCCTTGGTATAGCCCTGATATGATCTTACGTGGATTGAATGAAGTTCTAATGGCAAGTGTAAATGCTAAACGTAGTATTCCTGAAGATAATCCAGACATTAGAGATGCTATGGAACTTATTATGAAAGATATGTTAAAAGCCCAAAATAAAATTGTTCTGTCTTTAATGTAATTATAGAATAAGAAAACAAGTCAAATTCAAAAATCCTTACATTAAATTTCATAAAACCATTGATTCCAAGAATTTAATAATTGTACAAACTTTTCTTTGGAAATCGAGTATTCTTTGAATTTACCTTTCCTAGAACTCTTAATAAATTTATGTTCTTCCAAAATTCTAACATGGTGAGCAATTGATGGTTGATTTCTATTCAAGATTTTTTCAATTTCGGAGAGAAAACATGGTTTATTATTTAATAGATTTAAAATTAAATATCTATCGTCATTACCTATAATTTCCATGCTTTCTCTTAAGAACTTATAGGAGGTATTACTATTAATTCTCTTTTTTATAGATTTAATTCTATTTATTGTCAGTTCATTCATGTTTTCTACCTTTTCTCTTCATTTTATTATTCTTAAGATGAAAGATTTTTAAGCCAATTTTCCCATAAATACACAAATTCCTTCATTTTTGGTTTATCTAATGAATAATAAATATATTTTCCCTTTTTCCAACCTTTAAGAAATCCTGTTTTCTCTAATTTTTTAATATGGTGTGAAGAAGTAGATTGAGATTTACCGATGTAAAATTGTATATCATCCAATTTTGAAGGTTGAGATTTTAATATTTCCAATATTAAAAATCTTTCAGGATTTGAAAATGATTTCAACCATTCAACTAAATTGATTTTTTCATCAGCAACGTCTATTTCAAGCATAGGATCGATTTTTTCAGTTGCATTTTCAAGATAATTACTTTTTTCTAAGAAAATTTTATCCTGCGGTGGTGAAATATTATTATTTGGTTGAATCAACTGTTTAATCTTTTCAAATTTTTTATTACCGTCCCTTAATTTATCTCTTACTTGATGATTGTATATAGCAAGTTCTATAGTAGGAAAAAGGTCATCTTCACTCGTAATAGGTTTTACAATATATCCATAAGGTTCTGATAATTTGGCTCTATCTAAGGTTTTTTTATCTCCGTAAGCAGTTATGAAAACAATGGGAATATTATAGTTTGTATTAATAATTTTCGCGGTTTCAATACCATCCATAACTCCAGCAAGAATGATATCCATTAATATTAAATCAAGATTTAAATCTTTGATTTTAGAGATTGCTTCTTCACCAGAAGAAACAATAGAAATTGGATTATAGTTCAATTTTCTTAATAAAATTGCTATTGCTTCAGCGGTAATTAACTCATCTTCAACAATCATAACGTTTATCGGGGTCATATCAATATTTCTCAGATTACTTTTTAAAATTACCAGGTAATAGTAACGTGAGTGCCATTATTTTTTTCAATAGAAATCTTTCCATCCATTTGTTTGGTTATAGTGGATATAAGTTTTAACCCAAGTGTATCTGATTTTTTATAATCTAAATCTTTTGGAAAACCAATACCATTATCATACACATCTAATAAAATTCTATTATTTTTAACTTCTTTAAGTGTAACAATAATTTTTCCATTATGACCTTTAGGAAATGCATGTTTTAATGAGTTAGATACAAGTTCATTTATGATTAATCCACCAGCCATAGCTT
>JAHPYZ010000069.1:346-26539 GCA_019058425.1 Promethearchaeota archaeon | reverse complement strand
ACTCTGAAGAGAACCTATCGTAACATAGTTTTCCCATAAGTTGACGTTTTTTCTCTTTTCAGGATCTAAATTACATTGCTTTATGATTTGATCTCCACTTAAAAATTTTCGGCAACACTGACTATGTATTTCATCTGGCATCCAATCCGGACACATATTAAGGAAATATGGAGTTCCCATAGTAGCAACTTCTTCCATAATTTTTAAATAAGATGGTTCAAATTCTTGCAACCATTTTTTTTTAATTTTAACCTCATGTTTTGGAAATGCAAAAAGTTTTCCATTATGATCACCTTGAATATAGACTTTAGTTAAAGCATCAAAGAGTTTTAGACATTCTTCTTTATAATCACCATATGTTCCCATTATTTTTCCATGCGTTCCAACTGCGGGAATATTTAATAAGCCATCAGGTACAGTTGGAGTACAAGATATTGAAGTAAATGGTACTTGTCCCCCTCTCGCGGCAAAAATCTGATTCGTCTCAAAAATCAAGCATTGCATTGATTGTTCAATCTCTCTCTCAGAAATACCCCGAGCATATGGGGCTAAAAAAGTAGTTATATAGTCATATCCCTGTCCTCCACTAAATTCACCCTGAATTATTCCAAGCCACTTAGCAAGATGAGTCACAGCAACACGTAAGCTTCCTGCAGGTCCAGATTTACTACAATGAGCCCAGCTTTCTACTGGAGGTAAACCATTCTCTAAAATCATGCGTGGATCCCATTCCTGGCAGAATGGTCTTAAATCAAAGTATCTTAACATATGTACATGAATATCAC
The DNA here is from genome assembly GCA_019058425.1 of Promethearchaeota archaeon. GTDB lineage: Archaea > Asgardarchaeota > Lokiarchaeia > Sigyniarchaeales > SOKP01 > Loki-b32. The sequence goes on along the minus strand of JAHPYZ010000069.1, from coordinate 25,754 downwards.
CATATAGATGGGCGTGAGCTTCTTCTGAATCTAAAATCCTTAGTAAAGCATATTCATCTGATATTCTATTTGCTGCCCAATGATGAATGCTCTCTGGATTCATATCTTGATTAGAATTTTCATCTACTCCATATTCCAAAATTGCCTCATAGTCCATTAATGGCATTCCTATCCTCGTATATATTTTTCGCTCATCTTCAAAGTGCTGTTCTGATAATATTGAACATATGATTTCTCGAATATGAGGACCTGATAAGAACTTAATCCCAGAAGATATTATTCTCCTAACTACTAATTCGGTAATTTTATCCGCAAAATCTTGTGTTAAACCAGTTTCATTTATAAGACTTTGCTCAATCTTTAAAGGATCGAATGGTACTACATCACCTTCAGTTCTAAAAACACGAGGTAATAATTTTGTCAAGTATTTACGTCTTATTTTTTCTATATCTTTCTTGCTTAATAATTTTAAATCTGATTCCAAAACCAATATAACCCTTCCTCTTTTTCCATTTTTATATATACTATTATAATATAGTGAAATACAATACTATTTTTAACTATAAAATTTTGTCGGTAGTATGAACTGAATATATAGAATTATTATTTCTTTCTTATCGTTAATATTTTACCTCTTATGATATAAAAATTTATTTATTTTTCCAATTTAAACTTATTTTATTAACTCTTTATTTGCGATTTTAAAAGTTGTTTATTAAAACTACGAAACATTTCTTAATTTTTTGGAGTCTTTTCAATTTCTAATTTATTAATTCTTTTATTACAGTATATATAAAATTTTGTCGATCAAATTAGCACATTTTACAAGCGTTAATATTTAAACTTTGCTAAGAATTAAGATTAGGTATATTTAAAAAAAAAATATTGCTATAACTAAAAAAATATTTTACTATTAAGAAAGACACTTTAAAAAAAGAAATTAAAATTGATAAGCCGCTACTGCAAAAACCGCTAACATACAGAAGATAAATTCTCCTAACAACCAATCAAGAAAAAATTGTCTTTTATTATCGAGGTTGTTTTTTATTTTTGTAGCTAAAGCAAAACAAATTGCTGAGTTCGTTCCTGTAAAAATAATAAATGAAAAGGACGTAGCTGTTAGTTCCAAATTAATTATTTCCAAAACAGCATCTAACAATAACCAAGCTCCCAAAAACCCTACAATCAATAATAAAAACAACCAACCTGAAAATTGCATTATTTTTACAAATCTAATATCCAAGTCTGAAATGGTAGTTAGATCTTCAAAACGTTTTTTCTTAATTTTAGACATATATAATCAAAATGTATCCTTTTTGAATAATTAAAATTTTATAGTTCTTATTCTTTATTATTTAAATCATACTTCGGTATTAAGGTCTATTTTTCAAAAACAAAATTGCTTTTGCAATATCTCCATTACATTCTTTTAATACAGATTCTGCTTCATTTTTGTCTACATTCGCTTGAGTCGCTACTAACATGATATCATTTTCTGTGATTGTTGGTTTTGCTACAGATTCCTCATCAAATTCTAACTCTGTAGAGGTATCATCACTTTCTATTGATATTGCATCTGGAGAGACTTCTTCAGCTTGACCTATTACTTGAAATATCTCTTGTCCTGCTTGTTTCATCCTTATAACTTCGGGTTGTTCTATAACTAGCGATTTATCTACTCCTTCTATTATAACTCGAGTGGCATCGATGGGTTCCATATCAATACCTTGTTGAGCCATTTTTCTACGCATCTGTCTTGAACCAAATTGTTGACCTTCTCGCGCTTTAACTGGTTGTGGGCGTTTAGGTCTACTTTTTTCTTTATTCTGCATCTCTTTTGGTAATTTTACCACTTTTTATCACATAAAAAACTGCTATTTTACTTAAGATATATAATTATTTGAGATTTAAATTTTTGATTTATGAATTCCTTTTCTAATATTAACTGCAATACCACTAGAAAAGGATTTTACATAAGAAACGGGTATTTTTAATTTTCCAATACCCAATAATTCATCATCTTGATTTACAACAATTACTTCATCCATTGGTCTTAAATTTTCGTCAATTTCAACAACATGTTTACAGAAAACATTTCTCCCCTTTCTAATAAATTCTGAAATGTCATTTAATACAATAACTCTTAGTTTTGTAAGAGGTGTATTATTAATTATTCTAGTGGCCGAGAAGAGTGTCAAAGTAAAAAAACCATTTGTAGGTCGTAAAGTAAGTAACAAATTATTATCATAATAGATATATCTGATTTTATTTGTTTTTGGTGACCTTTCCAGTCGTATACAATTAATATCATCAAAAAGGATATCGGTAATTTCTTTTCCGAATTGATAATCTGAGATTGCCTTAATTTGTCTTAAACCTAGTAATAATTCAGGTTCCATAATAAAGTAAATAAATATATTATATAGTTAACAAAAAGTAAGTGAAACATAAATAGATTATTTATAATTTAAATTATGAGTAAAGTCGGGATTCCACCATCTGATCTTTAACTTTATTCATAACCTTACCTATAGCATCAATAAAATCTTTGTTAATTATCATATCAGCGTCTTTTCTAATTGCAAACATTCCCGCTTCAGTACAAATTGCTTTAATATCAGCACCTGTTGCTCCTTCTGTAAGATTAACTAATCTTTTAAACTCGATATTTTCTTCAATCATCAGATTTCTAGAGTGAATTTTAAATATTGCTTCCCGTGCAACCTCATCAGGAATAGGAAATTCAATCATTCGATCAAATCTACCAGGTCTTAATAATGCTGGATCTAAAATGTCGACTCTATTCGTTGCTCCAATTATCTTTACATCTCCTCTTTGTTCAAATCCATCTAATTCACTTAACAATTGCATAAGAGTTCTTTGAACTTCTCTATCTCCAGAAGTTGCGATTTTAAGCCTTTGAGAACCTATTGCGTCTAATTCGTCTATAAACAATATTGTAGGGGCTTTTTCCTTTGCCAAATTAAAAATTTCTCTAACTAAACGTGCTCCCTCTCCTATAAATTTTTGAACTAATTCAGATCCGATAATTCTAATAAATGTAGCTTCAGTTTCATGAGCAACTGCCTTTGCTAATAAAGTTTTTCCTGTACCTGGTGGACCAAACAACAAAACTCCTTTTGGGGGGTCAATTCCAATTCTTTTAAATAATTCTGGTTTTTTTAATGGTAATTCTACGGTTTCTCTCACTTCTTGCATTTGATCTTCTAACCCTCCAACGTCCACATATGATATGTCTGGAATTGAATCAATTACTTCCATACCTTTAACGAAAGGATCCAATTTAGTAGGAAGTACCTCCATAATCGCAAAAGTTCTTTGATTTAGAGCTACCCTTGTCCCTGGAGCAAGTTTTTCATTTTTCACTTTTCTACTTGTATTAACAACAAAACTAGGGCCTGTTGAACTTTTTACTATCGCTCTTCCTTTCTCATCCAAAAAATCAATAATAGTTGCAGACACTAAAGGAGGTTCCCTTAATCTGTCAATTTCATTTCTTAGGCTATGTAGTTCTTGTTCTAATCTTAAACGCTCAGCATCCAATAATTGTTTTTCAGTCTCTAAGTTTCGGAGTCGTTTTTCTAAATGTCTAGTATAAGTTATAAGATATTCTCCATCTTTAGTTTCTTCTTTTTTTCTCTTATCTTTAGTCGTAGTCAAAAAAAGTATACCCCTTCTTTTCTCAGTTTAATTTACTTTTTTAAGAAAATTCCTTAAAATATTAATAAACTTTTAATCATTTAAATTTAAGGTTACTTCTGTATGTTTACTTAAAAATGTCGATTTTTAAAAAATTTATATATTATAAAATATAATGACCGTAAATCGTAAATTATAAGAATATTTAAACAAATTCTATACATGTGACATATTCTTTCAATAAACCTAATTCGAGGGATAAATATGCCAAAATCACGATATAATGAAATTGATAAGGAATGCCCTATATGTGGAAGTATTATCTGGGGTAAAGGACAAAGAGTTTTGTTAGAAGGAGCTAAAATAACAGTATGTCATAATTGTGCTCAACATGGTGAAAAAATACGGAAGCAACCAACAAATACGCAAGTTAGAAAATCCATACCTTATCAAAGTAAAAAATTCCCAAAAAAACAAATCATGAAAAAGGATTTTGTTAGTGATTTGGAGATAATTTCTGATTTCGCAAGCAAAATTAGAAATAAGAGAAATTCCCTTGGACTAAATCAAGATCAATTCGCTCAAAAGCTTAATGAAAAACCTTCACTATTAAGAAGAATTGAAACGGGAAAAGTTGAACCTACTATAAAATTAGCAAAAAAAATTGAAGAAATCTATAATCTAAAACTGTTAAAAAAGACAGATGAGATTGAAGGTAGTGTACAAAATACTAAATATATGAAAAAATCAACTGGGACTTCCCTAGGTGATATTGCGTTTATTAAAAAGAAGAAACAAGATTAGAATATTTATCTACTTCTATATATTAGGATCTTTCTTTTTAATTTCAATTATTGCAGAATTAAATGATCCAGAGAGTCCTAATTCTTCTGGTTTATCGGAGATAAAACAATTCACATTTGGGTTTCCCTCTAGGGAAGAAGATAATCCATGATAAATTAATGCTGTTTTATGTTTTAAAAGGGGAGATTCTGCCAATATGTATGTTTCAGACCCATATTCATTAGATACAATAACTTCATTGTCAATCTCTAAGTTCAAGTTTTCAATATCCTCTGGTAATAAATATATTTTATTAAAATCATCCGTATATCTGGAATTTAATTGCTTAAGTTGAGAGTGTAAGAAATGAGAATGGGAGGGGGAAATTAGAATGAACTCATTTATTTTTAAATTTAATTTTCTCTTGAAATCATTTTCTCCAAAATTAAAAAGTGGGCCAGTAATTTGAATCCGATTATTAGGAGTTGGAAAGTCCAAAGTATTAAAAGGGACGTCATCATAATCGAATAACAAGTAAAATCCATTATTTTGAAGGTTGTTCTGAATTTTTAAAGGTAACTTATTAAGACAATTTTTAAAAATTGTTTTTTCAGATTCCTGAAACGCCATTTTTTTTTTAAATCCTAAATTCCAAGCTAATTGTTGAAAAAATTCATAATTAGACAAACAATCTTCATATGGACACGGGCCTCCTTTATTAATTGATAAACCAGGCGTATAATAAGGAGATACCAAATCATAAGATTCTAAATCAAATTTTGCAGGGATGACTATATTAGCAAACTTAGTAGTATCATTCAAAAACATATCAATTACTATGGTAAACAAATTTTCATTAAGCAATGCGTTTCTTAATATATTTTGATTGGGTAATGAACTAGCTGGATTAAAATTATATATAAATAACATCTGATAATTCCCGGAAGATAAGATGGAACCCAGGTTTACTATTGGAATTTCTTTAATCTTTAACTCTTCATTAAAATAGGCTATATACTCAAGAAGAGGTTGAAGAAGAGGTTTTAGAAAGTCACTCTGAGAATATATTAAGCCTGAACCAGGTATGCCTATATTACCAAGTAAAATTTGAATTAACGCAATAGATTTTACAATTCTTCCGCCAAAATAGTCTTTTTGAACACCATACCCAATATTGAATAAGGTATGATGTTTAAATTTGATTAATAAATCGATAAAATTCTTAAAGTTCTGAATATCAATTCCTATTTGATCAATTAACCTCTTTTTATCGATTCTTATGCATTCTGAAAAAATTAAGGAGTAATTATCTACATGATCCTTTAGAAATTTTTCATCATAAGCATTACGAGAAATAAGTTCTTCAATTATAATCTTAACTAACAAATTTTCTGTACCTGGTAAAATATGTAAAAAACAATGCGCTTTCTGTGCTACCGTAGTTTGTCGTGAATCCACTACAACAAGTTTAACCCCCATTTTAATAGCGAGTTTAACTAAATAATAAGCATGATTATTACTTTCTGAAAGATTACTTCCCCAAATTATTATTAATTTAGTTGAAGGACTAATTATTTGAAAGGGATTTGTGGTTGAATATGTACCAAATAACTGTTTAAGTCCAGCACATCCACCTTCATTACAGATACCTCCACTGGTGATAGTAGCTCCTATTTTATTAAAAAATCTTAAAGGGGCATATTGAGATATCAAACCAGAATTTCCAGAATAAAAAGCACCTAAAATCGAACTACCATCTTCTTTTTCTATAATCTTTAAAATCTTTTTAGTGATAATACTTACTGCATGCTTTAGAGAAATCGGCTTAAAATCGTTTTCAAGTTTTGGACCAGTTCGAATTAGTGAATTTTTCAATCTATCTTTATGGTAGATCAAATCTTGCCTTCGTGTAAATTTTGGACAAAAAAATCCATTAGTAAATGGATGATTTTTCGATGGAAGTGCATTTAGGAACTTTCTTTCAGGCAAATTATCATCCCAAGTTCCTGTAAATACACACGAACCGTAACAATCTTTAGAACAAGTACCGAACCGATTCTGTTTGAGAATTTTAGTTTCTTTCATAAAAAAGACTTAATTAGCCAATAAAAATATTGTCCGAATCAAATTAAATCACTAATCAATCGAAATTTGTGTAGTACTATTTAGTACGATCTTATTTTTCAAAAACTCAATTATTGCTTGATTATCTTGTGCTTCAAGTGAACCTCCACAATCAGGGCACCTAAAATTAAGCTCGAAAGCTTCATCAAAATTATATTTTATATTTGAATCTACGCAATTTATACAAGTAAAGAAATAGTTGTTTTGCTCAAACTCTAACCTATCTCGTAATTTTGCCTCAATTAATTTCTTTTTTTCTTGAATAATTTCTTCAAGTAAGTCAAATTCATGCCACCAATAATAGATAAACCAACCTGTTGATTTATCTCTTATACGTCTAAACTGAGCCAATTTTTCTGAATATAGTTTATAGAGCGTTTTTCGAACAGTATTCAATTTTAAGATTTCAGTATCATCTGGTTCAAAATCAATATCAGTACCTTCAATATGCTCTTTAATATTTTCGGTTATATCTTCATCTGTTATATCCTTTGATTCAGAATTCAATAGCTCCATTCCAACATAAATTGCGATATCTCCACCAATAATGTATAAAAAAGACTGAAGATAAGGATTCAATTCTTTAATCGGTCTTAGCCTCGTTAATTTTATTATTTTAACTTGATAAATAATTATCTTTGATAAAAATTAAATTTTTTTAAACATTTCTAAAAAGAATTTAATTTTATTCCTTATACAACAATAGAATATTGTTTTTCAATGATTTCACCATCTACATCAACAGTTCGAAAAAGTTTTCCCTTTCTTATAGCCATTATCCTTAATAATCTTGTATTTTTGACATCTTTAGGAATTTCAATATCTTGGATTTTATAATTGTTATAAAGGATTATTGTTTTCCAATTCTCTGGAAGTTCTGATTTAAAGTCTGATAGAATGGTATCAAATATGTAGTTAAGATTTTTTTCAGTAATACTTGTATATCCTGTGCAAAATTGAATTCTTTTATTTACATCATCTTCTTCAACTTTCTTTTTAGAAGGTTGAGGAATATTTTTTTTGGTAGTGACTTTGCAACTAGGATTTATGTTAAATGATAATAGCAAATAACTATTTTCGCGAAATTTTTCAATACTCTCTAGTAAAATATCTCTATTAGTCTGATCAGTAATCTCTGCTTTATAATTTTTTGTTTGACCTGTTGATTGCTTAAGATCCCAATTAAAACCCAAGTTATTTATTATTTCAGAAACATCAGCTCCAGATATTAATTTTCCTTTAATTTCGAATTGATCATCTGAATTCATCATCCCCTTCGTCACTATTTCAAGTATCAAATCTTCAAATTCATGACTCCCTTTCAGTGTCAATTTAGCTTTTGTTCTAGAAATTTTTATTGCAGGGCCAATAAAATCTCCTCGAGAATATCTATAGAAATGGCGATGAATACTTTTGTAATTTTTTGCGGGATCATCCAATACTGGTGATTCAATAATTTTTCTTAGAAAGTGCATAATTTCAATTAAGCCATTTTTGTTTAAAGATAAATTTGTTCTACTTATTAAATATCAAAAGATTATAATTATAAATTTTATTCATTAATAAAATTAAAAAAATATAAAATATAACTAAACATACAGACCAAAAAAACTTTGGTGTTACTTATTATGGCTGGTATTCCTTCGTTATCTTTATGGGTTATCGCGTGGATATTTCTTTTTATTGGATTAACTTCATTTACAATTTTAATAATTTATAATAAATATGGAAGAGAAGTATCGATTCGCCTTTCTATACTAAGTATAATTATTGGTTCGGTATTTCTTGGATTCTCTTTTCATTTCTTATTACTATCTTGGGGGATATAGTGTAAACAGATAACTATATCTTGAAATAATATACATTTTTTTCTATATTAGAATTTATTTCTTGCTTTTATTTGCTTTATGATTTATTTTGTTAATATTTAAAAAAGAAGAAAAGTTTTCATCTTATAATTAAAATTTCTACTATTTAATTATAAAAAAAGAGAGGATATTATGTTATTTCAACTGGACCCTACTCTTGAGTTTGTGTTATGGCTCATTTTAGCAACAGTAATTGTCGCATTAATTCTTTATATTGCTGTTTTACTAATTGTGTCAAAAACTAAAGCCTCAGATAAAAAGTTTTTAATAATACTGTTAGCATTCATTTGCGTTCTTGTAATTCCAATAGTCTTAGGAGCAATTGGTTCAATTTTTGCAGTTTTTGGTCAAATTCCCTGGAGTGATGGTAATTATTTAACCCTTTTAATACCGATTATTGGATTTTTAATAATACTGGTATTGGTAAAATTTCTTTTAGATGTTGCTTGGGATCATGCTTTATGGATTTCTTTACTAACTTTGTTTGTTTTATTCCTTCTGTATACTTTGATACCTGGACTAGCTATGTTTCTTGGATTCACATTATAAATAATTTCAGAAATAAATTAAATACCAAACCTATTTTTTTCTTTTATTTGATCATTAATTAAGAATTTAATGATTTAATTTTCAAACTGAAAAAAATAATTTAAAAAGTAAAATAATAGATTTAAAAGTCTAATATACTCTTATATTTTTTCTTTTAACTTAAGTCTCGGAGCAAGTCCTAAGCTCATCATCTCTTGTAAAAGCAATTTAAATGCATATGAGCATACAACTTTTGAAATAATAGTTCCTTCTCCGCATACTGGACAATAACGCTTATCTCTGTTTCGATCATATACGGCTAAGAGTCCACATTTTTCACATACTAGAATTACAGTTCTATCTGATTCATCCAATAGGCGTTCTTTTAATAATAAAGCAGACCCATGACCTACTAAACAATCTCTCTCCATTTCTCCAAATCTTAATCCTCCTTCACGAGCACGACCTTCGGTTGGTTGTCTTGTTAAAATTTGAACTGGGCCTCTTGCTCTAGCATGAAGCTTATCTGCTACTAAATGATATAACTTTTGATAATAAATTGGAGCACAATAAATTCCCGCTTCATATTTTTCTCCAGTAATTCCATTATACATTACTTCTCTTCCATTAAACTCGAATCCAGAGTTAACTAAATGTTCCTGAAGTTTTGTAATATCCGTCCACTCAAAAGCAGTAGCATCTCCTAATTTTCCTGTTGTACAAGCAATCTTCCCACTAATACCTTCAAATAACTGACCTAATGTCATTCTTGAGGGCATTGCATGTGGATTTACGATTATGTCCGGAATGACTCCAGAGGAGGTATAAGGCATATCTGCTTGATCAACAACCAAACCCAATACCCCTTTTTGTCCATGTCGAGAAGAGAATTTATCTCCTAATTCTGGAATCCTTAAGTCTCGAACTTTTATTTTGACTAATTTATTACCATCAACAGTTTCCGATATAATAACAGTATCAACGATCCCTTGTTCATTATGGCGCATATTTTTCGAGGTTTCGCGTCGATTTGGTTGCATAAGCTCAAATTCTTCATATGATTTTATAAATCTAGGAGGAGAAGTTCTTCCTATTAGTACATCCCCTCCATTGACTTGAGTCTCTGGTTCAATAATTCCATCTACTTCAGACAATAATCTATATGATTCAGCAGATTTAAAACCCCTTACGCCTCTTTCAGGGATCTCAAATTTGTCAACCTCACCACCAGGATATTTTCTTTCTTCAGCATCATATGTTCTAAAAAAATGACTACGAGCAAGACCTCTCTCAATTGAAGCTTTATTGATAATAATTGCATCTTCAATATTAAATCCTTCAAAACTCATCATTGCAATTATAAAATTTTGTCCAGCAGGTCTCTTATTTATCCCAATGATTTCCATTGGGCTGGTTTTTACCAATGGTTGCTGAGGATAATGCAGTGTGTGACCTCTTGTATCTAATCTCAAGTGCATATTTGCTGCAAATAAACCTAAAGCTTGTTTTACCATTCCTGCTTCATATGTATTTCTAGGAGATTGATTATGTTCTGGAAATGGAATAATAGAGGCACATATTCCCAAAATAGCAGCGGGAGAAATTTCTAAGTGAGTATGTTCTCCGCTAATATCCTCCTCGAACATCGCGATATAAGCATTTTCTTCTTCTTCAGCATCTAAATATTCAATAACTCCTTTTTGGACTAAATCTGACCAAGCAAACTTATCTTGTATTAATTTTTCTATATCTTCTTTTGAAATAAGAAGGTTTTTGTTTCTCAAAACAAATAAAGGTCTAGTTGCCCTTCCAGCATCACAATTTATTTGAATTTCTCTAGACTCATGATAATATCCAATATTTACATGTTGTCCTATCTCTCCTTTCCTTCTTTTTTCTCTAAGTTGACGTATGAATGGATTATGCTGTTGATGTATACCAACTAGTTTCCCATTTAAAAAGACTTTTACTTTTACTCCTTTAATATTTTTTACTTCATTTATTGGAATTACTCCTAAATCAATTAAGATATTTTCAATAATTCTCTCATCCGTTCCAACAGAAATTATTGAAGCTAATCCAAGATTCTTAACTAGTCCACAATTTGGACCCTCAGGAGTTTCAGCAGGACAAATCTTTCCCCATTGAGTTGGATGTAAATCCCTAGCCTCAAAATGTGGTTGACTACGACTAAGAGGTGATATTACTCTTCTCAAATGACTTAATGTTCCAACGTGATTAGTTCTATTTAATAGTTGGCTAACGCCTGCTTTACCTCCAACCCAATTACCAGTAGCTAAAGCATGTCTAATTCTTTCTGTAATCACATCTGCTCTTACAGCAGTTTTTATATTCGGAGCTCTTCCTCGGACAGCTGTCCTTTCCAATTGGTATTTAATATCTTTAACAAGATTTAGAAAAGCAACTCTAAATAAAGAAGTGAATAATTCACCAGCCAGTTTTAATCTTTTATTGGCATAATGATCTTTATCATCTGGTTCTCTTAATCCTAAAGCAAGTTCCATTACTTTTTGTGCCATTTGTCCTAAATAATAAGCTTTTTTGATTCTATCTTCTTCCGCATTCCCAATATGAGGCAAAAGGTATCTATCTAAAACTTGAAGAGCCCTCCTAATACGATAATCTTTAGTTTGCCCAATTGCTACTCTTTTTCCTATATAATCAAGAGCATTTTGCTGAGATTTTTCGGGATCTTTTAATACTTGGATTTCAGAAGCGACATCTATAACAGGAATTAATTCTTTCTGGATTTCATCGTTTTCCGAAATTGCTTCGAAAATTTCTCTGTCGGAATGTAATCCTAATGATCGCATTAGTATTGCTAATGGAATTTTTCCCGGAACTGATGGAAATGACACTCTAAGATTCCCATCTTTTTTCCGTTCGATTGTTACTGGTGCTCTAAATCCACTTCTAGTTGAAAAAACTTTTGCTTGATGAGTTGCACTAGAACTTCTACTAGCTTCTTCTGCTAATATCCTATTTGGAGCAAGATCTTCTTGAGTAACAAGAACTCTTTCTGTTCCATTTATAATAAAATAACCTCCAGGATCTAATGGATCCTCTCCTCGATTAATCAATTCTTGTTCTGAAAGACTTTCTAATGGGCATCGGCAACTTTTAAGCATAATTGGAATTTTTCCAATATAAATATCTAAAGTTTCTTCAGCTTCTTCTCTCTGAGTTCGTTCATCAATAGTTATTGGAGTCATTTCTAATGTGATATCTGCAGCATAACTTAATTCTCTTATTCTTGCTTCTATTGGAGTAATCTCCATAGTAGCGCCATCCGCCTCTCTTACTTTAGGTACCCCTACTTTAATCTTTCCAAATTTTATTTTAAAACCAGGTATATCGGGAATTACTTCAGCAGATTCATCAACAATCGTCTGCATTTCATATTCAATAAAATTATTATAAGAGTCTAAATGTTGACGAACTAAACCTTTCTCATCAAATAAGCTTTTTAAGATAATCCATTTATCTTCATTTGATAATTTCTCTGAACTCAAAATTAATTAAACCATAAATTTTATTATTATTCATAAAAAACCAAAACTAAGCTTTTTCCTTTTTTACATGTCGATAATAATCTACAGAACTAACTGTTGTACTAGAGTCTCGACTTATTTTTACAACATCCCCCTCTTTTGCTCCAATAGCAATCGCAACTGGATCTTTTTCAAACATCTGTGGTAAATCATTTAAATCAATTCGATATTTTTCTAAAAGACTTTGCGATTCTTCTTTAGTTAAAAGCACATGTTTAGGAACAAATTTATGGAGTAAAACATCTATCTGTTTCTTTTTAGTCAAGGAAAAATACTCTCTTTTTACGAATTATAAATATTGAAGTGATGTCAATCTAAAAAATTTTTCCATTTTTTCATCATTTTTCATATAAATTCCGGATTTTTATTCTAATATTATTAATCAAAACATTTAAAAACCCAATATCCACTTCTTTTGCATAAAATCTCAATATTTTCATTTGGAAAAGTATTCTCCAAATATTTTAAAATATAAGCAGCCCCCATTTTCTTTTTTATTACAAATTGAAAAGAGCTATTTTTTTCTAAATGTTTTGGGATATCAAATAACAAGTCTAGGAATTGTTTCCTTCCTTGACGAAGAGGTGGATTCATATAAATACCATCAAATTTTATATTTTTTTTATTTATAGGTTTAAAATAAATTCCAGATAGAGCTATCACATTTTTCCTTTCCCTTGAAAGATTTATTTTTATGTTTTCTCTTGCACACCAAATAGCTCGTTTATTAATATCCAAAAGATAAATAGAACTTTCAGGAGCCTCATAACCTAAAACTATTCCTATTGGACCATAACCACATCCCAAATCGAGTAAAAATTTAGGATCTTTTGGAATATTCATATGTTCTATGAAAACTTTAGTACCTAAATCTATTTTATTAAATGAAAAAACCCCTGTAATCGTTTTAAAAATATAAAGGTGTTTTCTTAAACTTTCTGAGATCGTGTGAATTTTTACATTAGATTCCGGAAATTTGCTATAATAATGGTCTTTATTATTATCCATAGTATAGAATATATAGTGTCTATTAGTTTGATTTTTTTTCGTTCCAACGTGGGTAAATTCCTCTATCCATAAAAATTTTATTTGTTTTTACGAATATTCCTGATTTTGCTTTATAAATTTGGAGTGCATCTTTCAAGGCAGTACCAAATCCAATTAACTCTTTTTTTAATGTCATATATGCGACTAACATATTCGGTTTTATCCTAGCATCGATGTAACAAATACCTGCAGAAGCTAAATCTGCACCATGACATAAAGCATCTACTGCTGTGTCTCTAACATAAATCTTAGGCAAATGGGATACCATTTTCTCCATAGGGAATATTAATTTCTTCATATAATAATCATTTCCCTCTTCTTGATAAATGGTAAACGCATCTTTTAGATTCTGGAGCGTTACTAGATTATCACTTTCTGTAAAATTACCCACCCTTGTTCTTCTAAGTTCTAGCATATGAGCACCCGAACAGAGGGCTTCTCCTATATCAAAACAAAACTTTCTCACATACGTTCCCGCTTCACACCCAATTCGAAACAGAACATGATTATTTTTAACTTCAATTACCTTACTATAGTATATCTCTCTTACTCGTAATTTTCTTACAACAGATGATTTTAAAGGAGGCATTTGATAGATTTTTCCGGTAAATAATTCAAATATTTTTTCTATCCTATTATGTTTTTCTGGGGAATGTAAATACATTACTCCTATATATTCTTTCCCCGCGTTTAATAAAGCTGATAATACTCGTGTTGCTTTTCCAAGAGCACAAGGGAGTATACCTGTAACTTTTGGATCTAGAGTTCCTCCATGACCTGCATTTGAAATTCCAAATGTTTTACGAACCCATGATACTACTTCATGACTAGTTGGACCACTTGGCTTATCAAGATTAACTACTCCATATTGTAGAAGTGATTTTACACTTCTTTTTTCAGGATCACCTCCATAATTTGGGTTGGAACTATCCTGGGATTTTACTAATAATTGCTCAGGTTCATCAGAAGGTAATCTGGAATCTAACTTTTCCATACTAAATAGTAATTAAATGACTTAATTATTTAAAATAAGGTAAAATCTATCATAAATTTTTCTTGATTTAAATTAAATAATTAGAAAGAAAATCTATCAATCCAAACACAAAAAATGGCGGGCTATAGGGGAATTTCATGGTGGAAAGAATCTTGACACCATATTGAACCCCCGACCGTCAGGTTAAAAGCCTGCTGCGCTACCTGCCTGCGCCAATAGCCCCTAAGGAAATTCAACTAAGTGTTGGAGTTAATTGTATAAGAATAAATCCTTGATAATATAAAAATTTTATTTAAATGAGTTTCTTTCCTTAATATTTCAAATATTTTGTATAAAAATACTGAGGATTACGCCTTTTTGTTGAAATGTTCAAATCCATAACCCGTAATTTGTTTTCTTTTTCCTCCTTTGACAATAAAGATATTTTCCTTGGATATTACTTTTCCTATTCTAAATATCTGTCCATTTTTCGATTGAATTTCGTTTTTAGCTTTATCAAAATCCTTTGGATCAAGAGTAAATAAGTGAATAAATTCTTCCCCTCCATTGAAGACAAATTCTTCGAGGGAAATTTTAGAGTCAATACAATATTTGATCGCTTCAGGATCAATTAAATCTTCGTTAAAATAGATTTCAAAACCTAAATTTGGATTTGAAAGGATTAAATCTTGTAAAGATTTAAACAATCCATCAGATGAATCTATACTTGAAGTGGCTAATCTTCTTTCTGATAAAATCATTGCTTCGATTCCAGAGATATTGGGTTCTAAGACACTTCTAATAGATCTCTCATAATTTTGAAAATTATTTAATACACCATCTATGTTTAAAAGAATATCAAAACCTACTCCAGTTAAACCAAATTTATTATTAGCAACCAAAACATCGCCAACTTTTATCCCCTTCCTATAAATCATAGCTGAAGGTTTTTTAAAACCAAAAACTGTTGGATTTATTATTAATTCATTGGTTTCATTAATATCTCCCCCGATATAATCCAGATCAAATTTTTTACTATAATCAATAATTCCATTCATTAAATCAATAAATTCTTTTTTTTTAAAAGTTATCGGAAGACCAAGAGACATTATTAAACCCCTCGGTTTAACACCCTTAACTAATAAATCACTCACATTCATTACAACAGACTTTCTACCAATCTGATAGGAATTCATTATAGGAGGGACATCGGTAGTGGAAACAAGCATATCAGAATTTAAAACAATGCTATCTTCAGTGTCGATACCTTTAAGATCAAAAAAAAAAGAATCATCTCTTAGGAGTTCTTTGCCAGTTTTTTTCAAAACCTGCTCTTCAATAAGTTTTATAATTTCTATTTCTCCTAAGTTTCCTATCTGAAGATTATTATTCATTAAATAAAATTTAAAATTCTATTATAATTATAATTTTTGAAGAAACTCGTATTTTTAAAATTTCTGTGCCTCTGTGGCTTAGTGGTAGAGCAACATTAGGAATCATTTCGATGAAAATGCTAGAGATTCGTAATCTGTAGATCGGGGGTTCAATTCCCCCCAGAGGCTTTTATTATACGTCTTCAGTGAAAACATAACGCTTAATCATTTGTAAAGCGAGCATTTTAAATGCATCATTTATATTTTCTCCCGTTTTAGCCGATGTTTCAATATAAGAAAGGTTTAACTTTTGGGCTAGCTCTTCTCCTTGATCATGAGATACAACACGTTGATCTTCTAGATCTATTTTGTTTCCTACTAGGATCAGTGAAATTGTTGTAGATACTTCTTTAATTTCTTTGAACCAATTTTCTAATTTATCGAAGGTATCATTGCGAGTTACATCAAAAACCAAAATACCCGCTTCAGCATTCCCTAAGTATGTTTGTCTTACACGTTTAAATTGAGCCTGACCAGCTAAATCCCAGATAACAAAACGCACTTTTGATTCTAATCCTTGAAAATCACACTCTTTTTTCATTATTGAGGTTCCAATTGTTGATTTGTAGTCAGTCTGAAAGGCATCCTCAACAAATCGATGAACCATACTTGTTTTTCCCACTCCACCTTCACCACCAAGGATTAACTTGAATGCATATTCTCCTGATTTTACCTTGATCTGCTGAAGTGTATCAACTTTTCTTTCAATCATTGGTGCTTCTCTTTCAGTAAATAATTTAGGAATTACAGGACTTACAGTTCGTCCATCAAATATTCTGGCAATTTTCTCTGCAGCTAAATATGCATATGGAAAAACCGGATCAACCATAGCAACTGACTTTAAAACTGTGACAAAAATTGCCTCAGGACCAGCTTCGCAAAAAATAAATCTTTGCTCTTCTGTATCAAAAGTACCAGTACCAAAAGACCCGGAACTGAATTCTTCTGTAATTCTTGTTAAAACGGGTTCTACTAAAGCACTCACTCCTCCTATGACATCTTCCTCTACATCTTGATCTAAAGATCCTTTTAAAGCAGACATTACTAAACCTTCTCTATTTACGATGAGAGCAGCGATCAAATTATCTCCAACTTCTTGTTTATACCATTTTAGAAGTGCTTCAAGTTTCTCTCTATCAACCGACATGAAACCGATAACCTTTTAACTTTCTTTTCAAATGAATTATGAATAAAGTAAAATATATTATTTAATATAATAGATTTGTTATAAAAATTTATAGAAAACGATAATCTTCAAATAGACTAGAATTTAGAGTAATAATTTGTAAGATTAAAAAATTAGCTTTAATCCTTCACTTAAATAATACATTTTAATTTGTTTTTAGTTTTAGATTATTGATTATTATATTATCAATTTTCTTTAATTTCTATATTTGGCTAATTTCTAAAGAGTTTATCCAGATATCTATAAAAAATTTCTTTCTCTTCTGACATTTAGAAGCATCGTCATTTCTTAATAAGCTTATATAACATTCTATAATTATGTATTTAAACTGATAAAATTTGAAGAGAAAAGGATTTAAATGATAGTAAAATATTAAAATCTTAAAGATTTCTATTCATCAATTAATCTTTCCAGAAGAATCATTAAAAGAGAGAAATTATAAAAAAAAAGCAGGGGTAGCCAAGATTCTAGAACGAATGTTCTAGAACTCTACTAGAGTAAATCTATTAGACTAGAATGGAAATACGGTCTACGGCGCTAGAATATTGCACTCTTGTGTGCCTATGGCGTAACTGAGGCTCTAGTGACATAGGTCTTCGAAGGAACCTTTTCCTCGACCTAAATTCGTGGGTTCGAATCCCACCTCCTGCACATTATATTTTTACTTTTTAAATTTGATACATCAAGGAATTTTTAAAAAGTTGTAGAAAATCGTAGAGAGAATATGAAACGAGTGATCTTCATAAATAAAAACATATTTTGATTGGTCTAAATATTATGATTAGTTATTTTAATTAAAAAGAGAATTTAAATTAAGAAGAAATAACTTATGTAAATATAATAAAAATTTTATCGTGGTTAATATTTCGAGTCTACAAGTATATGAAGAACCAACAACCCTAGAACATATAAATGCTTTAAATTTTAATCGTACAGCCACTTCTACTGGAGAAACAGAAGCAGTCAACTATATCGAAAAAGAATTAAGTGAAAGCAATATAAAATCTGAAGTTGAGCATTTTTCATGGACAGGACCTCTGAGAGTGTTAATGAGAACTAGTTATGTCGTTATATTCTCATATTTTCTCCTGTACCGTTTATTTCTAGTAATAATAATTTACTTTATTGTTAAAAATATGTTTGAAAAATTTCGGAAGATGTCACTTATAAAAAAAGAAGAATCTAAAAATATTTTCACTAAAATCTCCGCTAAACACCAAAAACCGAATCGACCTTTAGTCATAATCTCTGCTCACTATGATTCAATGTCTGCAAATTTACCATATAAAGTTCAAGTTGTCGTGTTCTTTATTTATAGACTAATTGTCATTTTTTATGGTTTGATGATAGTTATATTTGCTACCATTTTTATACTAGATTATTTTGGAATAGTCCCCTTCTATAATTTTTTATTAGTATTAGTTGTAATCACATCATTAGCTGGGGTTTTTATTTCAATACCGATACTTTACCTTGTATTTATAGAGAAACCTTCATCAGGATCAGTAGATAATGCCAGTGGGGTTGCAATTTCATTGGAATTGGCAAAAATAATTAATAAAAATCCACTTGAGAATATCGATGTTCTTTTTATATGGACTGGAGCTGAAGAATGGGGTTTAAAAGGATCAAAAAGATTTTGCAGAACCCATTTTAAAGCCTTAAACCAGACCTTTGACCTTGATAAATCATTTAACATAAATATAGATATGGTTGGATCTTATGTAGGAATCATTGATAAATCAGGTTTTATCATAAAAAGAAAAGTTAACCGTGAACTTAATGACATTATTGAAGCAACTGCAAATCAATTGAATATTCCTCTTGAAAGATATAATAAAATTTTTAGACCTCAAAGTGACTATAGAACATTTAAAAGATTCGCTAGAAAAGTAAAATCTAAATTTCAGATAAGTTGCTTTCATTCAAGTAGGGATTCAAAATATATTCACTCTAGAAGAGATACGCCTGATAAATGTTCAGTAGAAGTTTTAAATGGATGCTTAAATATTTGTCATCAAACTTTAAGGAGTATTGATTTAAGAGAATAAATTATTTAGAAAAAATCAGATAGCTTATGCTGCTTAATTTTTGGATTATTAGTTAAGCTTTCAACGTATTCCTCAATTAATTCCATTCTTTGTTTAGTGTAATTATCTAAATTAAAATCATTACATAAACTTATAGCACGGGGGATATATTTTTCAATCCCTCCACGATTAACCGTCAAGATAATTCTATTTCCACACTTAGGACATTTACCACTATTCGATATAGGAGGACGTCTGAATTTTTCATTGCATTTAACGCAACGAAAATTTTGTACTGCAAATTTTCTTAGATTTCCTAATATATCTGGATTGAAATGTGTAGTTAATATTTTTTCAGCTACTTTTTTTACATTAACTGATTTAATAATTTTTCCTAGGTGAAGTTGAGCATCAATTTTATCATCCATAGTTTCATATAATTTATAGGCAGTAATCGTAGGACCTTCATTGATATCTGTCGTTGGTATATTATAACCAATGTTTTCATATTGTTTAGGTGTTCCTAAACGATTTTTAACAAGGTTCATTTTTTTCTCAATCTCAGAGGGTAAGCTATAACGTTCAGTTGCTTCATAAAACTCTAAAGGATATTTATATAGTGTATCAATATTATGTGCTTCAACATCAATCTCATTAGGGTCAAGTTTTGTGCCAATTACCAAAGTAGCATCCATCCTACCACCTATTTTACTTGGAAGATAATGTCTTGAAAAATTAAGCAGAGGATCTAAAAGTAACATCACCCCGTCTTCATCACCGTCACATTGATGAGTAATGATATTTTCATTAATAATGATTGTATGATATTTATCAGCATTTAAGGAATAAACATATTTCTCTTTTGATTGAATTAATTTAATATTTCTTATTCCAATTAATCTATGGTTTTGGTATAATGGTTCAGGTTTGACAAATTTAATTTTAGCTATATTTTCTAGTGTTGATGTCTTTCTTAATGAAGTAAATCCTATTTCATCCTTGAATTTAAACACATTAATTCCTCTTATTCTTAACTTATATTCTACGTTATCATTTCTCACAAATTCAGAAATACCACTAAAAATGTTGAATCTAAGAAGTAATGTATCAATATCTCTGATAAGATCCAAACTTGATGAACTGCAATTAACAGTTTTTCTACAAATATCAACTCCACCATCACCACTGAAATATGAAGTTAAAAAATATTTGATCTTTTGTTTTGGGAACTTAAAGAAAAAAGCTGGAATATGTTTTTCTCTTGCTTTATTTTTAAATCCAATAATATCTTTGAAAAAGTGATAGATTACTCTACTTGAAATAGTTATCCTATTTTCGTTAACATAGGGCTTAAAACCTTTACCAAATGACTCAAAAATTGAATTCAACATGTCTTCTCGAAGATCATTCTCACTAACAGCAAAATCAACTTGATATCCTTTAGAATGTTTTCTATAGAATCCTTCTGCGGTATAGTATCCAAAAAGCTTCATTAAGGCTTTATTAACTTTTATGTATCTATTGATTATTGTATGATCTCTTTTAAACCCAATTTTACAATCTGGAATGTTGTTAATTGTTAAATCATTGATTTTTAATAATTTCAGTAATATATCAAATGGGATCGAATCTCTATTACAGTAATAATTGTTAAGCGTTTTTTTATTCATTTTTAATATGTCTGCAGTATTATCCAATCCCTTTTTATAGACTAAATCTTTAGTAAAATTAGATATCCCTCTAATCATTATCTGATTCCAGAAATCAATAAACTTCTCATTATAAAACTCTTTTATTAAATCAAATCTTTCAATATCATTAATTTCAAAGTTTAAAGAAGGTATTATAAATTTGTCCTTCTTCGAAACTTCAAGAGCTTTTTTCTCCACCAACTCTCCATTAGAAAAAATTAAAACAGGATGATCTAGAGTTGTTTTAAAACTGCGACCAGATATTAATTTAAATTCAATTAATTTATTTTCATAAGGGATTTTAACTACATTATTGATATCTGCTTTTACTATTTTTCCAGAGTCTTTATCAAATGAATAAACCTTTATATTCTGTATCTGTTTTTCTTTAACATATGCTTTTTTATTAAAAAATTCTTCTTTAAAGTATTCTTCATAAAGTACTTTTAAATTGATTTTTTTTATCTCACCATTAAAATCAACCAATATTTTTGTATTTCCTGGGAAACAATTTCTCCGTTTTGCAGCATGCCAAAAGGGATGGGCATAGATAGATCTTGCAGGAGTAAATCCAATAATTCTCCCTATTATTCCAGCACTTGTATGAGGAGCTAAACCAACAGCTAAATGACCTACAAGAGATTCTCTATTAGAAATATTATAAAACCGATCCATTTTATAAAACAGTTCTAATTCATCATCTATGAAATTTGCAATCTTAATAAAGTATTTTGAGCAATCATCTGAAAGTATAATATCCTGAACCTTGAGTTCCAAAACCTGATTCTCATCTTTTAGAGTATCTCCATTAATATCTTTCTCATATCCTAAACTTCTTAATAATTCTATTGGTGTGGCAACTTCACTTGGTTTAAAATGAGTTAAAGGGATATCAGTAGCATCATATCTAATTTCAGCAGTTTTATATACTAAAACATTATTTTTAGCCCTCAATATTCCTTTTTCAATAGGTTCTGGGACTTTATATTCATTAGTAAGACCAATAATACCCTTTAATTTTTTGGTAAATGGTACATTAAGTGATTTTAAGGTAGAATTCATATATTCCTTTATATTAAATTTAACTTCATATGAGGTTTTTAATGTTTGATTGCATTTAGAGCATTTTTCTTCGAATGTTGGATACAATATTTTGCATTGCGGACATAATTTTTGGATCTCTGTGTGAGATCCACAATT
This sequence comes from Promethearchaeota archaeon, assembly GCA_019058425.1. Lineage (GTDB taxonomy): Archaea > Asgardarchaeota > Lokiarchaeia > Sigyniarchaeales > SOKP01 > Loki-b32. The sequence goes on along the minus strand of JAHPYZ010000069.1, from coordinate 3,659 downwards.
AGTACATATATTTAAAATATTAGCTTTCCCACAATTTGGACATTTTTTTCTACATACATCAATCTTTACCTTTCCTGTTTCTATTATATTTTCTTTCCTTCCGAAATCAAGGGACTTTCGTCTTTTTTGTTTATGTTGATTTTGATCTTTCTTTCTCGCGCTATTTTCCATTGCTTTTTCAACTAATCTTGAATTACCAACAATGTCACTTAAAGGAAAGAGAGTATGAATTCCTTTCATACTTTTTCTTTCTGATTTCTCTGGTCTCCCCATACGGGATCCCATGAAATATGGTGCTTTATTTTTGATTTTGATTGAGGATAGTCTATAAAAATATGTAAATACATTATCAATTTCTTCTAGATCTATTGGTTTTTTATAGTCTAAGTTAAAAATTATTTTATAAATATAATTCATATTTTTACTAAACTGGATTTTATTATCCTTTATTCTATGGAGTACAAATGCCTTTTCTAATATTTTTTTAATTGATTCATTATAATCTAAATTTACTATTTGTTCATTTTCAGAATAATCCTTAATAAACGCATTCCTCAATATATCTAACTCTTCTATAGAAATATTACCCCAGAAATCTATATATGAAGGATGTAGAGGGATATCAAATTCTTTAGAAATTACAATAGCTTCTTCTGGTTTAGGGATATTTTTAAATGGATTTTCAACAAAACTATTTAGTCTCTTTTCAATTATCCCTTTAGAATTTATTTTTTTTTCCAATTCTAATGCCCACCATTCCTCTACGTATCCGGAAGGAATGAGTATGTGATTGTTTTCAGTAAATTCACCATATCCAAAGAGTATATCTCCTATAAATAAAACCTGTTCTATGTTATCGAATACTTTTTTGGCTTTTTTTATAGTAGAAACTCTTATAACATTGCCGTTCTTCAGTAAAACTATTGGAGGTTCAATACTATTCACAGGGCAAATACTTGTACTTTTACCAGGGCGTTCAATTCTTAATTGTGTTCCAATTGCTACAAAATCGTCTAAAATTGCCATTGTTGCAGGATGAATTCCTCCCGCAGCTAAACCTGTATTTCTTGATCGTCCATATCTTATTCTATGACCTCCTACTTCTGAAGGGTGACTAAAAACAGGACGTCCAGCAATGATATCTGCAACATATTTTGAATTGGGGGCTATTTTAATCTCTTTTTTTAAATCATTATTTTCAAATTTCTCCTTTTTTTCTTGCTTCTGAGCTATTTTTTTTAAATCAGCAAGCCAATTCCAACCTTCTAAATTCATAGCATTAGCTATTTTATGTAATTTGGGAGCTTTGAGTAGAATCCCATCATTTAGAACAAGGCATGCTCCTCCTCTTATGCTATTGGTCTCTATTCTCGGTAAATCCCTAAATGCTGAAACTTCTTCATTTTCAGTTGAGTCACCATTAATTTCAACTGGTAAATGACTTACAGCATATCTAATTTCCTGGTTGGATGAAGGATATTGTAAATGCACTATTCTATCATATAATTTTACTTCCTCCACATATCTACCAATTTCAGCTTCAGTTGCTTCATATTGAGGAATTTTTGATTTTCTTCTTACATAATCAGCAACCAATATACATAATGCGGCAGTAGTCCCTCCAGCAGCACGTATTGGTCCAGCAAAATATAAAGACAAATATTTTCTACCAAAAGTGTCTTCTCGAATTAAAATTTTAGAAATTCCTTCAAGTGGAGCACTTACAACTCCCATTGTTTTTATAGCTAATCCTACTCTTATTGCTCTATTTACACGGGCTTCTAATGATTCAATTTTTCCTATCTTTTTATCTATAATATCATCTACTACTTTAAATACAATTTCATCCTCAGTTAATCCTGCGATTTTTAAGTTTCTTATAACCTCTGCTACTCCCTTTGGACCAATCAGTTTCTCTACCCGTCCTGCTAAATCCTTAGCTTGAGGAGATTCTACCTCTAATTCAGGATCGAGTCCTTTTTGACGTGCTTTCTCAGCAATTGAATAACATTCATCAACTTGTTTTTGAATTTGATTAAAGTATAATTCCATAGCTTTACTGATGTCTACCATAGAGTTCCCTTTTTCAAAAATTGAAATTAACAATTTTCATGAAACTTAGAGTTAATATACTTATTTTTATGAATTAAATTAAATTCATTTATTAATCAGCTATTTCATTTATAAATTTAGAGAGAATGTTAATTTTTTACAGTCTATACTTATAAAAAGAAATATGTTTTTCCTTTAATAATAAATATTTTATTTATAATCCTCAACAATTATTATAATTCCATTTTAGATTGCAGTACATTGAAAACCGATAACACAAATGTAAAGGAAATTATTATCAAAGAGCTAGTCAATTCCGGTATCAATGTAACTCCTTCAATTTTAGATTTTCTTATAAATTTAGAAGAACCCTTAAAGAAAGTTAAACTCATAATAAAAAATATTAGTTTTCTTCCAAATTTTGATAGTCATTTAACAGCTGATTTTTTGCAGAAAATTTCAAATAAGGAATTAACCAAGTCATTAAAAAAATTGTTATTAAAAGAGATAAATTCTGCAAACATCCAAGAGAATGAAATAAAAGAAGTTGACAATAGTGATTTACCAAATTTGGCAGAACAGGTTCAAACTGAAAAAAAAAAAACAAAAATTCATAAAATACCTAAAAATAACACCCAATTAGAGAACCCAATAAACGCTAATGAAGATAAAATAATTTTAAATGATTTTAATGAAGATTTACCTAAAATAACAAAGAAAAATGAATCAAATATCTCCCCTTTTGGGAGATCCAAATCAACTCTAAGTTTTAAACCAACTGCAAAAGATTTTGAATTTGATTATGAAATTTTAAAAGATCCTACAGGAAAACTCTTTACAAACGGAGATTATGAAGATTTTTACAATCTAACGTTAGACAAATTTAATAAACTCCGAAATTTAATGAGAAAGAGACCAGAAGTCCTTTCAGCAAACAATATAAACAATATATTAAGATTGACGAATAAAGTAGAAGTTTCAGCAATCGGAATAGTTAATGGAATTCGTAAGACTAAAAATGGAAATTTTTTTTTAACGTTGGAGGATCAAACAAGTTTAATTAATGTCATTATCCATAAAGATTCAGAAAATCAAGACAATGTAAGATTAGCTGAAAGAATCCTCAATGATCAAATGATTTATGTCGAAGGAACTTATAATCCCGGAGAACGAGGAAAAAGTGGGATAATATATGGCAATTATATCTCAAAAATTGATATTCCAAGAGATTATACACCAAATAAATCACACGATCCTATAT
>JAHPYZ010000069.1:0-336 GCA_019058425.1 Promethearchaeota archaeon | reverse complement strand
CTCACATCGGGAGTAAAGAATTTGAAGAAAAGATATGGAAAAGGTTTATAGATTTCTTAAATGGAAAAATAGGCCATGATAATCAAAGAAATCAAGCTGGAAGGATTAAGTATATTATAATTAATGGTGATCTTGTTGATGGTATTGGTGTATATCCGACACAGCAGAGTGATCTCAATATCCCTGATATCTATGATCAATTTAAAAAAGCAACTGAAATGCTTTCAAACATTCCTGAATATATTAAGATTTTCTACAGTTCGGGGAATCACGAACCAGTGAGAAATGCAATTCCTAGACCTGCAGTTCCCAAGAAATATTCCAAAGAATTAATAG